>JALRKU010000060.1 GCA_023254755.1 Aeromicrobium sp.
GCCATCGGTGGTTTTCCTTCAGTGCGTGACTTGGTCGTTTCACACCGAAGATCCCGCCGATGGCCGCCTACTTCACGCAGCCCCGCCGCTGGACCTCAAACCCCACCACCCCAGGGGACTCTCCTTCGGAACGGTCCGTCCTTCGTACATGTGTAGGTCCGAGCCGCAGATGTTCGCCGAGGTGATCCTCACCAGGACGTCGGTGGGGCGCTCGATCCGAGCGTCCGGGACGTCCTTGACGGCCACCTGGCGGGGGCCCTCGTACACCACTGCCTTCATGTCTACCTCCTGTTGGTCCGGGTGCCCGACGCGGGCAGCCACCTCCATTGGAGCCAGAGCGTCCGCCGTCCCGGTATCGGCAGAACTGCCGAGGGAGACGCCGGGGTCCGGTGGGCACGTGCCGACGATGACGACGAACACCCTGACCGTCGGCCTGGTGGCCGACCCGGCGTCCCCGACCGTGCTCGCCCGACGATGGGGGGATCTCGACCCTCCACCCGACGCCAGGGGCGACGACGCATGGGCCGTGGAGCTGCAGAGCGAACCGTTCACCGTCGAGTGCGAGGACCTCGACACGGCGATGGCCCGTCTCAAGGACATGGCCAGGGACGGTGGGTGGGACGCGGTCGTGGGGATCACGGAGCTGCCCCTGCGTGGGCCCGACGGGCGGTACCTCGTCGCGGAGACGGACCGGGACGAGCGCGTCGCGCTGATCTCCCTCCCGGCCCTCGGCGGGATGCGGGCCCTCAAGCGCTCGCGGCGGGTCGCCCGCTCGATCGTCCGGGAGATGCTCGAGCCCCGGACGGACGGGATGCGACCGGAGCCCCTCTCGCGCGTCACGGGCCGCTGGCGGCTGCTCCGTGGCATGGTGCTCGCCAACCGGCCGTGGCTGCTCGTGCCGGGGGCTCAAGTCCGCGCTGGTCGCGGCGCTGGCCACCGGCGCCGTGGCCACCATCAACTCGACCGTGTGGCTCCTGGCCGCGTCGCTCTCGCCCTGGCGACTCGCCGTGGCCATGGTCGCGTCGTTGGCCCTCGTGGTCATCTGGCTGGTGGTCGACGGCGAGCTGTGGGACCGCCCCGACGACGACTCCGAGGAAGCCCGCGACAGGTCGAGGCTCTACAACTTGTCGACCGTCCTGACGCTCAGCGCCGGAGCTCTCATCTGCTACGCCGTCCTGTTCGTCGTGAACCTCGTGTGGGCGCTCTTCGTGCTCGACCCGGCCGTGATGGGCGGCTACCTGCGCACGTCCTTCGGGCAGGGGGAGCTGCTGCTCCTGGCCTGGTTCGTCGCCTCGGCCGCGACGGTCGGCGGCGGACTCGGCTCGGGGCTGGAGTCGGACGAGGCGATCCGCGCTGCCGCGTACTCCAAGCGCGAGGAGGAGCGCCGGCGCCGGCTGGCCGAGGACCGCTCGTCGCAGGCCAGGACCTGATCGCCTCGCGTCGGTGCTTCTAGGCGATCAGGTCGTCGTCGGACGCCAGCGCGGCGTCCAGGCTCGAGTAGGTGCGGAAGATCTGGCTGAGCCCGGCCAGCTTCAGCACCGCCTCGATCCGGTGATTGGTGACGAGCCGCAGGTCGTTGCGACGCTGTCGGGAGGTCCGGCGCAGCAGGACGAGCACCGTGATGCCGGTCGAGTCCATGAACGGTACACGGGACAGGTCCACGACGAACCGTGACGGGGCGGAGCGCAGGGCGGCCATGCTGTCGTCCGCGAACTGCGCGGCCGTGGAGAGGTCGACGTCGCCCGAGACGGTGACGACCGTGTGGTCGTCGTGGACGTCGCGGGAGATGCTGAAGTCGGTGCTCATGGCGCGCCAATCTGCTCGAGGAGGCACGCCGTGGGCTGCAGCGTCTCGCCCCCGACTCTAGTCCACCGGCCCCACGGGGCCGTTGACCGATCGTCTACCCGTCAGTAACCTGCAGCGAGGTTCCGTGTGGGGCCGGTCACACAGGGGGTGCACCATGCGTCGCGCGTCGTCGTGCCTGGTCGGGGTCGTTCTGCTCGTCGGGCTGCTGGTGGGAGCGCCGCGGTCCGCGACCGCCGCCACGGCGGGGGAGGACTGGTTCGCGCCACCGCCGTCGGCCGAGGTCGCCGCCGCCACGGAGGGCACGGTGCTCAAGAAGCGCACGCTGTCGTACCACGTGCTCGGCATCGCGGCGCCGTTGCGGACCGTGCAGCTGATGTTTCGGACCAACGACCAGCAGGGCCGTCCCACCGTCGGCGTCACGACCGTCGTCAAGCCGCCCGTGCGGCTCGGGTCGCCCAAGGTGATCTCCTACCAGTCGTTCTACGACTCGCTCAGTCCCGCGGACCAGCCCTCGCGGGTGATCGCGGGCCAGCAGCGCCTTCCCGGCGGTGGCATCGTGAACATCGAGACGCTGCTGGTCGCGCCGTCGCTGCTGCAGGGCTACACCGTCGTCATCCCCGACACGCAGGGACAGACGGCCGACTTCGCGGCGGGCCGCGAGTACGGGATGGTCACGCTCGACTCGCTGCGAGCAGCGTTGGCGACACCGGACACGGGGCTGGTGCCGACCACGAAGGTGGGGCTCATCGGATACTCCGGGGGAGCGATCGCGACGGGCTGGGCGTCACAGCTGCAGGGCGAGTACGCCCCCGAGCTGAAGGCCAACATCGTCGGTGCTGCCCAAGGTGGCGTGCTCGTCGCGCCCGCGCACAACCTGCGCTACGTCGAGGGCAGCTCGGTCTGGGCCGGTGTCGCGCCGATGGCCGTCGTCGGCGTCGGGCGGTCCTTCGGCATCGACTTCGCCCCATACCTGAGCGAGCGTGGCCAGCAGATCTTCGACCGGATCGAGGACGACTCGATCGCCGAGGTGCTCGGCGCCTACCCGGGCCTGACCTGGGCCGACCTGGTCAAGCCGCAGTACGCCGACCCGAACTCGATCGAGGACTTCGTGACGTCGGCCAACGCGATCAACATGGGCTCCGCGCCGTCGCCGCAGTTCCCGATGTTCATCGGCCAGGCCGCCAACGGCGCGCTCGAGGGCACCCGCCCCGGACCGGCCGGCATCGGTCGCGGCGACGGCGTGATGATCGCGGGCGACGTGCGGTCGCTGGCCCGGCAGTTCTGCGCCGACGGGACGCCGCTGGTCTACCGGCAGTACGACCTGCTGAGCCACTTCACGGCGGTCGCCGCATGGCTCCCCGAGGCCCTGACCTGGTTGCAGGCGCGCTTCTCGTCGGCGCCGGTCCGCAGCAATTGCGCGTCGATCGCACCGGGCAACTCGTTGGAGCCGGAGCAGTACCGGCCGCCGTCCTGATCCGGGCCGTCAGCTCGACGGCGCGTCGGGCCCGGCGGGTCCCTCGTCGGGCTCGCCGGACTCGGACTCGGGATAGCCGGCCGTGGCGTCCGACGGCGAGATGGGGGTGTCCGACGCCTCGTCGAGCGACTCCGCGGACGAGACCTGGCCCTCGTCGTCGGCAGGTCCCTCTCCGCCGCGCGTCATCGATCGTCCTCGTCGGGCTCGGTCACGGCAGGGCTGGCAGGAACCGGGATGGGTCCGCCGCCGTCCGGAACCGTCTCGACCGTGGGCTGCTGCCGATCGGGGTCGGACTGATCGGGCTGGGTACCGGGCTGGTCTCCAAGGGTGCTCACGATGATCCTCTCGTCGGTGGTCACTGCAGGACGCCGATCACGGCGACGGTGAGCGTCGCGAGACCGAGGACGACCCGCCAGCTGGCGAGGAAGGTCCAGGCCCACACCCTGTCCCCGGTGTCCGGGGGCGGGACCGCGGTCATCGGTCGTCCTCGCTCGGTCGGGCGACGCCGCCACCGCTGACGACGTCGTTCTCCTCCTGCTGCTCCGCAGGCGGGGCTTCCTTCGGTGAGTCGCTGGGAGTGCCCAGCGAGCCTCCACGGGCGGAGCCGGTGCGAGGGTCCTCGTCGGATCGCGTCATGTGTCACCGCGTACCCCGGGAGGCGACGGCCATGCAGCGGTCACCCGTGCCGGGCCGTGTCGAGGTGGGCGCCGCGGGTACGTGCTCTCCATGACCGAACTCACCGCACTCGCCCTGAACTGCACCCTGAAGCCCAGCCCGGAGTCCTCGAGCAGCGAGCTGATGGCGACCCAGTTCCTCGACGCGCTCGCCGACCACGAGGTGACGGGGGCCCTCGTCCGGGTCGTCGACCACGACGTCAAGCCGGGCGTCGAGTCCGACATGGGCGACGGCGACGCCTGGCCCGAGATCCGCGACCAGGTGCTGTCGACCGACATCCTGGTGCTGGTCACGCCGACGTGGATGGGCCACGCCTCGAGCGTGGCCCACCGCGTCCTCGAGCGGTTGGACGCCGAGCTGTCGGAGCAGAGGGAGGACGGCAACCCGATCCTCTACGGCAAGGTCGCGGTGGTGGGGGTCGTCGGCAACGAGGACGGCGCCCACAAGATCACCGCCGACCTGTACCAGGGACTGAACGACGTGGGCTACACCATCCCGGCCCAGGGCGGCACGTACTGGAACGGAGAAGCGATGCACACGACCGACTACCTGGACCTCGACGAGACACCCGAGGCGACCGCATCCGCTCTCCGGGCCGCCGCCGCCAATGCGGCACACCTCGCGCGGGCGCTGGGCGACGCGCCGTACCCCGCATGAGCGACCGCGAGAACCCATCGCCGGAGCACCGCCGGCCAGAGGGCGTCGACGACGCCACCGTCGAGGCGCTGGGCACGTTGAGCGAGGCGTTCGAGACCGTCGAGCACGCTCGGGGCCTCCTCTACGGGTTCCACCGCCTCTCGGGACGGGCCGACCTGCTTCTGGGCGACGCGGTCGACCAGCTCCGAGACGCCGGCCACGGTGAGCTCGCCGAGCGGATCGCCGAGGAGCTCGTCGGGCGCAACGTGCTCGACGGGCGGTGGACGTTCCAGGTCGTCGAGGAGTACGACGACGGCTACCACCGCGTCTTCGCCGAGCTCGAGGCCGCGGCCCGCGAGCAGCTCGTGGGAGGCCGCAGGCATCTGTTCGAGGCGGAGATGAAGGAAGACCGCCGCACGCACGGACGAGAAGGGCACGAGGCACGATGAGCATCTCGAAGGGCGACCGGGTCTCCTGGTCGACGTCTCAGGGACGGACGCAGGGCAAGGCCGTCGAGAAGCGCGTGAAGCGCTTCCAGCACGACGGGCAGGACTTCAACGCCTCCGACGACGAGCCGTACTGGATCGTGGAGTCGGAGAAGACCGGCGCAACGGCGGCCCACAAGGAGTCGTCGCTGCGCCGGCTCTGACGCGGCTCAGTCACCGGGCCACTCACCCGTCGCCCGCTCGAACGCGCGCGCGCCCTGGCGGTCGACGAGGGTGCGGACGGCGGCGAAGATCGCGCCCTGGAGCACTGCCGCCAGCATCACCTCGCGCAACGGGTACTCCTTCTGCAGCGGACCGGGCGGATCGCCCTCGTCGGCGTTCGGGCTCACGCGCTGCCACACCTGCTTGAACACGATGCCGGCCACGAGGCCGCCGACCATGCCGCTGGCGAGGCCGACGGGGCGGTACAAGAGCCTGGCCGAGGTGCTGGTGCTCGAGCTGGTCATGCGTCCTCCTCGGGGTGCGGGTGGGCCGGGGTCGCCGCGGGATCCTCTCCGGGACGC
>JALRKU010000070.1 GCA_023254755.1 Aeromicrobium sp.
GAGCCGACTTGGCGGAATGGTAGACGCGACGGTCTCAAAAACCGTTGTCCGAGAGGGCGTGCGGGTTCGAGTCCCGCAGTCGGCACGAGCAGGATGGTGACGTTCGCCACGGGGCCGTTCGTCCTGCAAGAACGGGGATCAATG
This sequence comes from Aeromicrobium sp., assembly GCA_023254755.1. Lineage (GTDB taxonomy): Bacteria > Actinomycetota > Actinomycetes > Propionibacteriales > Nocardioidaceae > Aeromicrobium. The sequence continues at coordinate 145 of JALRKU010000070.1, forward strand.
ACCCCCTCCGGATCGTACGATCGTCACTGCCTCGCCGATCCCCCTTCGGAGCGCCATGACCGCCGATCCTCCTGAGACGACCGTCGCCCCCGCCGGCGACGAGTCGCGGTCCCGGGACCGCATGCGTGAGCTGCTCCGACTCAACAACGACCTGACACGGAACCTCGACCTCGACACGGTGCTGCAGCGCATCGCCGAGATCAGCGTCGAGCTCGTCGACGCCAGGTACGGCGCGATCGGTGTGCTCGGCGAGGAGAACCAGCTGTCCGGACTCATCCACGTCGGGCTGCCGCCGCAGGTGGCCGAGCGCATGGCCGCGCATCCCCCCGAGGGCAAGGGGCTCATCGGACTGCTCATCGACGACCCGCGACCCGTGCGCATCGCCAGACTCAAGGACGACCCGCGGTCGATCGGCTTCCCGGCCCACCACCCGGGGATGGAGTCCTTCCTCGGCGTCCCGATCCGCGTGCGCGACCGCGTGTTCGGCAACATCTACCTCACCAACAGCCGCAACGGCGCGTTCAGCGCGGACGACGAGGAGCTGGCCCAGGCACTCGCCGCGACGGCGGGCATCGCGATCGAGAACGCGCGCCTGTTCGACGACGCCACGTTCCGCACCCGCTGGTCGACCGCCCTCGCCGAGGTGTCGCGTGGCCTGATGGCCGAGGGCGACGGCGACGTCATCGGTCCGTTCCTCGCCCGACTCGGCCAGGTCGCCGACGCCGACCTCGTCAGTGTCGTCACCACCGTCGACGACATCGAGCTGCTCGTGGACCACGCCGCAGGATCGTTCGACGACGACCTCCCGGGCACGGCGTTCCCGCTCGACGACAGCCTCGCCGAGAAACCGCTTCGAACGGGCTCGACGTCCCTCGTGACGGTCGACCGTCGACGCGGCACCTCGGGCTTCGACTCCGCCTGCGTCCTCGGCACCGCCGTTCTCGCACCGTTCCACACCGACGAGGGCCGCTCAGGTGTGCTGTGCGTCGCGCGGATCGACGGCTCCCACCCGTTCACACCCCGCGACGTCGAGATGGTCGAGGCGTTCGCCGGGCACGCCAGCGTCGCGCTGGAGCGGGCGGAGTCGCGCTCCGCCCGGCGTCGCATGGCCGTGCTCGAGGACAGGGCTCGCATCGCCCGCGACCTCCACGACAACGTCATCCAGCGGCTGTTCGCCGTCGGCCTGAGCCTGCAGGCAGCCGTGACGTCGGCCGACGTGCGCACCGCGGAGCGGGTCATGGATCAGGTGCGGGAGATCGACACCTCGATCGCGACGATCCGGCGCACGATCTTCGCCATGAAGCCCGACGCCGACTCCACCGCCTCCCAGCTGCGGGCCCGGATCCTCGAGATCGTCGACCACGCCGGCCAGTCGTTGACCAACAAGCCCCGGGTGTCGTTCCTCGGCCCCATCGACCTGATCTCGGACGCAGCACTGGGCGACGACATCGCTGCCGTCGTGTCGGAGACCGTGACGAACGCCGTGCGCCACGCGTCGGCCGATCGCATCCACGTCACCGTGTCGGCGATCTCCGGGCGTGCCACGGTCGAGGTCGTCGACGACGGCATCGGGATGGGCACGGTGAGCCGACGCAGCGGCCTGGAGAACCTGCGCGTCCGCGCCGAGGCCCGCGCCGGCGGCCTCGAGATCCGCGAGGCAGCCGGCGGCGGCACCCACGTCACCTGGTCCGTGCCGGTCTGATCCCATCGCTCAGGAGCACGGCGACGCGGTGCGCTCGTCCGGCCCGGGCACGACCGTCAGCGGCGGGTCTCGGACACCTTGTTGGCGAAGACCGCCGCCTGCGTGCGGCTGTCGAGTCCCAGCTTCGCGAGCACGCTGGTCATGTAGTTGCGCACGGTCTTCTCGGCCAGGGCGAGCCGCTCGCCGATCTGCCGGTTCGTCAGGCCCTCGGAGACCAGCTCGAGGATGCGGCGCTCCTGTGCGGTCAGCTCGGCCAACGCGTCGGGCTCCTCGGGTCCGTCGCCGCCGCGGACGCGCTCGAGCACCTTCGCCGTGACGCTCGGGTCGAGCAGGGAGCCGCCGGTGGACACGTGGCGCACCGCGCTGACCAGGTCCTGTGCCGTGACCTGCTTGAGGACGTAGCCCGACGCCCCGGCCATGATCGCGGAGAACAGCGCCTCGTCGTCGTCGAACGACGTGAGGATGACCGACCGGGTGCTGGGCGACAGGTCCCGTAGCTGCCGGCAGACCTCGATGCCGCTGTCGTCGGGCAGGCGGGCGTCGAGCACGGCGACGTCAGGCGAGAGCGCCGGGACCTTGTCCAGGGCCTCGGCTGCCGTGCCTGCCTCGCCGACGACCTCGATGTCGTCGGCACTCTCGAGCAGCTGCCGCAGCCCCGTGCGAACCACCTCGTGGTCGTCGAGCAGGAAGACCCGGATCGTCATGGATCCATGGTCCCACGGGAAGGGGGCGGAAGCGGCGGTGGTCGGTCAGCGAAGGACCGACGCCACGTCGACGTCGCCGTCGGCGGCGTCGATCGCCTCGGCGAGCGCGGCCACCTGCTCGCCGTCGAGGGAGACGCCGGCCTCCGCGAGCCCCTTGTCCAGCTCGTCGCGCACGGTGCCCTCGGGCGCGCCGTCCTGGTAGCCGGCCACGCGGTCGACGACGTTCTGGACGGCCTCGGTCAGGTCAGGAGTCAGATCGGTCATGACCTCGAGGTACCCCTCGAGGACGCGGTCACGCGTCAGCGGTCCTCGAGGTGCTCGTACGCCGGGACGACGCGGTTGATGGCGTCGCCGATCTTGTGGATGCGCAGGGCGTTGGTCGAACCGGGGATCCCGGGAGGGGCACCCGCGACGATGACGACCCGCTCCCCCGCTTCGCACGTCGCGTTCTCCAGCAGCGCCTTGTCGACCTGCATGACCATCTGGTCGGTGTACGTGACCTCGGGGACGAGGAACGTGCGCACGCCCCAGGTGAGAGCGAGCTCGTTGCGGGTCTGGGCGCTCGGCGTGAACGCGACCACCGGGATCGGCGAGCGGTAGCGCGCCATGCGGCGGGCCGACCCACCGGTGGTGGTGAACGCGACGGTCATGCGGGCGTCGATCGACTCGGCGACCTGCGACGCGGCCCGGCAGATGATGCCGGTCGTGGTCTTCGGCGTCCAGGTGTAGGCGGCCATGCGCGGCAGCCCGTGATCCTCCGTGGACTCCACGATGCGGGCCATGATGTGCACGGTCTGCACGGGGAACTGGCCGACGCTGGTCTCGCCCGACAGCATGACGGCGTCGGCGCCGTCGAGCACCGCGTTGGCGACGTCGGACGCCTCGGCGCGCGTGGGCCGCGGCGACGAGATCATGGACTCGAGCATCTGGGTGGCCACGATGACCGGCTTGGCGTTGCGCCGCGCCTTCTCGATGATCAGCTTCTGGACGATCGGGACGTCCTCGAGCGGCAGCTCGACGCCGAGATCACCGCGGGCGACCATGAAGCCGTCGAACGCGTCCATGATCTCGTCGAGGTTCTCGACGGCCTGGGGCTTCTCGATCTTGGCGATGACGGGCCGGGTCACGCCCTCCTGTCGCATGATCTCGCGGACGTCGTCGGCATCGGCCGCGGTGCGGACGAACGACAACGCGACGAAGTCGACGCCGGCCTGCAGCGCCCACCGCAGGTCGTCGATGTCCTTCTCGCTCATGGCCGGGACGCTGACGTTGACGCCCGGGAGGTTGATGCCCTTGTTGTTGCTGACCGGGCCGGGGACCTCGACGACTCCGGTCACCGACGTGGCGTCGACCGCGACGGCCCGCAGGCGCACGCGGCCGTCGTCGATGAGCAGCTCGTCGCCGACCTCGACGTCGCCGGGAAGGCCCTTGTAGGTGGTCGAGCAGCGCGTGGCGTCGCCCTCGACGTCGTCGGTGGTGACGGTGAAGGTGTCGCCGGTCGAGAGCTCGTGCGGGCCGTCGGCGAAGCGGCCGAGACGGATCTTCGGGCCCTGCAGGTCGGCGAGCACGGCGATGGCCTTGCCGGTGGCGTCGGCGGCGGCACGGACGCGGTCGAGGTTCCTGACGTGGTCCTCGCGCTCACCGTGGCTCATGTTGAGCCGGGCGACGTCCATCCCCGCCAGCGCCAGCTCGAGGATCCGCTCGGCGGTGTTGGTGGACGGGCCCAGGGTGCAGACGATCTTGGCTCTACGCACGGCCCCAGGGTACGTCCGCGCGCCGGTTACCGGCGAGTCGCCCCGGACGCACGACGCCCCGTGGACCGCCGGTCCACGGGGTGTCGAGGCCGACGGTCCTCAGACGACCAGGGGACGCGCGTGGGGCGGGATCGGCGCCGGCAGGGTCGTCGAGCCGGTCAGGTAGGCGTCGACACCGGCGGCCGCGGAACGACCCTCGGCGATGGCCCACACGATGAGCGACTGCCCACGGCCGGCGTCGCCCGCGACGAAGACGCCCGGGACGCTCGACATGTAGCTGCGGTCACGCTTAATGTTGCCGCGCTCGTCGAGCTCCACGCCGAGCTGCTCGACGAGCCCCTCCTTCTCGGGACCGACGAAGCCCATCGCGAACAGCACCAGCTGGGCCGGGATGACCTTCTCGGAGCCCTCGACCTCGGTGAACTTCCCGCCCTCCATCACGACCTCGGAGATGCGCAGACCGGAGACGTTGCCCTCGTCGTCGCCCACGAACTCCTTGGTCGAGACCGAGTAGACCCGCTCGCCGCCCTCCTCGTGGGCCGACGCGACGCGGTAGATCATCGGGTACGTCGGCCAGGGCTGACCGGCCGGACGGTCGTCGCCCGGCTGGGGCATGATCTCGAGGCTCGTGATCGACTTCGCACCCTGGCGGACCGCGGTGCCGATGCAGTCGGCACCGGTGTCGCCGCCGCCGATCACGACGACGTCCTTGCCCGTCGCCACGATCTGGCCGGGCACCTCCTCGCCAAGCGCGACGCGGTTGGCCTGCGGCAGGTACTCCATCGCCTGGTGGATGCCGGCGAGCTCGCGGCCCGGAGCCGGCAGGTCACGGCGCACGGTGGAGCCGATGGCGAGCACGACCGCGTCGTAGCGGTCGCGCAGCTGCGAGCCGGTGAGGGTCTCCC
>JALRKU010000087.1 GCA_023254755.1 Aeromicrobium sp.
CCATGGGCGAGGCCGAGCGCGGCGAGGCCGCGCCGCGCCAGGCGGTGTCGTACTTCTGCGTGAACGACCACACCACGGTGCTGCAGTTCGCGATCGAGGCCGAGCTGCCGGAGTCGTGGGACTGCCCCCGCTGCGGCATGCCGGCGAGCATCGACGCCGAGAACCGCCCCACGGCGCCCAAGACCGAGCCGTACAAGACGCACCTCGCCTACGTGAAGGAGCGTCGCTCCGAGACCGAGGCCGCCGAGATCCTCGACGAAGCCCTCGAGACCCTGCGCGCCAAGCGCAAGACCGGCGAGATCATCTTCTGACGCTGACGAGTCACCACTTTCGGGTGACGAGTCACTGATTTCCGGTGACGAGTCACCAGTTTCCGGTGACGAGTCGCTCATTTCGGTGACGTGTCACTCGCGCCGGTTCGTCGGGGTCGTGCCTCCCTGCTGAGGGCAGAAGTGCCGGAGGAACCGGCGAGGTGAGCACCCGGGGACGCACGCTGGTGCGTCTCGCGACGCCGGCAGGCCGAACTCCGTGACTCGCGAGCGGGAACAACCGACTCGCGAGCGGGAACAACTGACTCGCGAGCGGAAATGAGTGACTCGTCAGCGGGGGAGGCGGCTCGCGGCGGCGGCGTCGAGGAGCCAGAGGGTGCGGTCGGTGCCGTGGGCGCCGGAGGCCGGGGTCTCCTCGATCGTGGTGTCGCCGAGGGCCCGCGCGACGGCGTCGGCCTTGCCGTCGCCGGAGACCAGGAACCACGTCTCGCGCGCCGCGTTGAGGCGCGGGAACGTGAGGGTGATCCGCTCGGGCGGCGGCTTGGGGGAGCCGAACACCTCGACGCACGGACGCTCGGTCTCGTGCAGCTGCTCGAAGCCGGGGAACAGCGACGCGACGTGCCCGTCGGGCCCCATGCCCAGGAGCACCAGGTCGAACGGCTCGTCCGGCAGCGTGGCGCCGTAGCCGTCCGCAGCCTGGGCCATCGACTCGCCGCAGCCGTGCGCGGGCATCGCGTGCACGTGGTCGTCGGGCACGCTGAAGCGATCGAGGAACGCGTCGCGCGCCTGCTGGTCGTTGCGGTCCTCGTGTCCCTCCGGGACGAACCGCTCGTCGCCCCACCAGAAGTGCACCCGCGTCCAGTCCAGCGCGTCGGCAGCGAGCTGCTCGTAGGCGGCGATCGCGATGGTCCCGCCGGTGAGCACGACGTGGGGCGCGCGTCCTCGGACCTGGACGTCCGCGAGGAACAGCTCGAGGCGCCGGGCGATCTGCTCGGCCAGCGCCGCCGCGTCGTCGAGGACGACCTGGTCCACGACCGTCACGACCGCTCCAGCAGGTGCTCGATGGTGCGGGCGTAGATCGCGTCGGCGTCGAGTCGACGCAGGTCCTCGGCGAGCAGCTCGGCCAGCGTGCGGGTCGGCAGCGGCACGGTGCGCGGGGCGGCACCGGGCACCGAGAACGTGGCGGCGTCGTCCTTACCGCGCACGATCGAGATGTCGCCGGCAGCGGTCTCGAGGACGACGCGGTGAACCCGCGTGTCGTCGACGCGACGCCAGCGCACGTGGACCTTGAGCCGGTCCTCGAGCCACGCCTCGAGCAGCACCCCCACCGGATTGCCGCCGCCCGCCTCGATGACCGCACCGGTGACCGGCGACGCGACCTGGTCGAGGGCCGCCGCCAGGAGCGCACGCCACGGCGTGGCGCGCGTCCACGACAGGTCGGTGTCGCCTGGCTGATAGGCCCGGGCGACCGCGCGCAGCGAGCGGAGCGGCTGGTTCGCGACCTCGGCGTCGGTGAGACGGCGCGTGCCCAGGGCGCCGATGGGGTCGGCGGCGGGATCGCTCGGCGCCGGTCCCGGCCACCACACCACGACGGGGGAGTCAGGCAGGAGCAGAGGGAGCACCGCCGACTCGGCGTGCTTGGTCAGGCGGCCGGACATGCGCAGCAGGATCGACTCGCCGGACGTCTCGCTGCCGACTCGGATCTTGGCGTGCAGGTCCGCAGCTCCGCGGCCGTCGCCGAGGATGACCCCGATGACCCGGGCGGGGTGCTCCTTCGACAGCACGGTGGCCGCCCGGAGCGCATCGCCCACGGTCGTGTCGTCGCAGACGACGATCAGCGTGAGGACCATGTCCATGGCGGGGCTGCCCGAGGCCTTGCGGGCCCGGACGAGCGCGGACGCGACGGCCGAGGAGTTGGTGTGCTCCAGCGTGATCTGCATCAGTGACCCCTCACGGACGTCGCCAGCGACGACCGTCGCGCGCCATCATCTCGTCGGCCGACGGCGGACCCCAGGTGCCGGCCGGGTAGCTGTCGACCGAGCTCTGCTTGGCCCAGTGCTCGATGACGGGGTCCAAAATCTTCCACGACAGCTCGACCTCGTCGTTCTGGGGGAACAGCGGCGGGTCGCCGAGCAGCACGTCGAGGATGAGCCGCTCGTACGCCTCGGGCGAGTCCTCGACG
>JALRKU010000106.1 GCA_023254755.1 Aeromicrobium sp.
GGTCGAGGACCTGCAGCGCAAGCGCGACGGCATCATGTCCCAGATGGGTCAGCTGCGCGACATCGTCTCGACCTTCGCGCCCCAGGCGGCCGCCGCGGCCGACGAGGCCGCCGAGGCCCCGGCGAAGAAGGCGCCCGAGGCCAAGGCCACGGCGGAGCCCGAGGTCGAGCTGACCGACGAGGCCCCGGACGAGTGAGACGGCGGGGCGCCATCAGCGCCCCGAGCCCGGCACCTCCCGACGCCAGCACGGGGCGTGCCAGTGCCGACGCTCGTCGATCGCCTCGGCGCTGAGGAGCGACTTCTCGACCGGCCACACGAGCAGGTGGGCCGTGCCGGTCGCGACGACCTGCTGACATCCAGGACACCGGTAGGACTTGCTCGATCCCCGCAGCCGCCGGACGTGCCACTGGCGACCGCCGCGCGTCTCCACGCTCTCGGTCGACGTCGACCTCGTCACGGGCGCGGGGTCGGGGCGTCGCGCATGGCGTCGGGGCACGCCTCCATCGTAGGAGCGGGCTTCAGGCGCAGTAGCCGCGCACCCAACCGGTGCGGGCCGCGGTCTCCCGCAGGGCGTCGTCGAATCCGAGCACGACGACCTCGTCGCTGGCGCTGTACTGGAACAGGACCACGTCGGTCAGCACCGGGTCGTCACTGCAGGACAGGCCCCGTGCCTGCTGGGCGTCGATCGCGTCCGCGACGGCCTGCTGGATCCCGGGCGTGGGCGTCGGCGCGGAGCGCACCAGCTCGCCGGGCTCGGCCGTGAGCGAGTGCAGGGGCCCCACCGCGGCCATCACGCCCACGGCCACCGAGGTGGCGGTCAGACGCACGACCCGGGCGACGGCCAACGGCGTCGACGTGCCCGCGGGGCCGCGCCGACGGGTGGTCATCATGTCGCTCCTGGAGCTCGGTCTGCCTCCCCCACCCCGAGCAACGAGCCATCGGCGCGCGAGTTATCGCCGGATGACGTGCGAAACCGGTGCCGGGGCGTGATTCACCCGACACCGGTCCCGTCGCGCTCAGTAGGTGTGGAAGCCCTCGCCGGTCTTGCGGCCGAGCTTTCCCTCGCCGACCAGGCGCACCAGCGTCGGGGCGGGCTCCCAGTCGGCGTGGCCGAAGGTGCCGACGAGCTCGCGCTCGATGGCCAGCGAGACGTCGTTGCCGACGACGTCGAGCAGCTGGAACGGGCCCATCGGGAGACCCGTCGCCTTCATGGCGCTGTCGATCTCGTCGAGCGATCCGCCGCCCGCCTCGGTGAGCTTGATCGCGTCGTTCAGGTACGGGAAGAGCAGCGCGTTGACGATGAATCCGGCACGGTCGCCGCACGAGACGGGGTGCTTGCCGACCGCGAGGCACAGCGCGCGGACGGTCTCGTCGACCTCCTCGGACGTCTCGTCGGCCGTGACGACCTCGACGAGCTTCATGATCGAGGCGGGGTTGAAGAAGTGCATGCCGATGACGTCCTGGGGACGGCTGGTGGCGGCGGCGCAGGCGTTGATCGACAGCGACGACGTGGTGGTCGCGAGGATCGCGCCCGGCTTGGTGATCCGGTCCAGGTCGCGGAACAGCTGGAGCTTGATCTCGAGGTCCTCGGCGATCGCCTCGACGACGAGGTCGACGTCGCCGAGCGCCTCGCGCTCGGTGGCTCCGGTGAGGCGGTCGAGCACCGTCGTCTTGCCGTCCTCGTCGAGCTTTCCGCGGGCGATCGCCTTGTCGAGGTTCTTCGTGATCGCGGCGATGACGCCGTCGACCTTGTCCAGTCCACGTCCGACGAACGTGACGTCGAAGCCGGCCTTCGCGAACACCTCGACGATGCCCGAGGCCATGGTGCCGGTGCCGACGACGCCGACCTTCTGCACCGTGCGGCGCACCTGCGGGGCCGTCTCGTCGCCGGCGGCGCCCGCCTCGGCGAAGGTGCCACCGTTGGTGGCCTGGTCGACCAGGACCGAGACCGGCTCGTGCACCTCGGCGCCCGTCTCGGCGTAGAGCTTGCTGAGCCCGTCGGCCACCACGGAGGCACCGATCGCGTCGACCAGCGCCAACGGGCCCACGGGGTAGCCGCAGCCGAAGCGCATCGCGGCGTCGATGTCGGGGGCCGTCGCGTAGCCCTCCTCGAACATCGTCGCGGCGTGGTTCAGGTACGGGAAGAGCAGAGTGCGCGCGATCTCCGCGTCGCGGCCCTCACCCGTGATCTGGTCGACGATCTCCTGCATGGCTACTCCTGAGTAGGAAAACGAGTCGTGAAAGACTAGCGTGACGCCGACCGGACCGGAACAGGGAGTTGATGGTGCCACGTATGACCAAGGCCACAGCAGGACTGACCGTCTCGCTGGGTCCGCTGGCCGGCTGCACCGATGACCGAGAGCTCGATCGCGAAACCGTCCTCCCGGGCGAGGCGACGACGTGAGGATCGTCATCGCACGCTGCCAGGTCGACTACGCAGGCCGACTCTCCGCCCACCTGCCGCTCGCGACCCGCGTCATCATGGTCAAGGCCGACGGGTCGGTGCTCATCCACTCCGACGGCGGCTCGTACAAGCCGCTGAACTGGATGAGCCCGCCGTGCACGCTGCGCGAGGGCGTCGCCGACGACGACGAGACGGTGCTCGAGTGGACGGTGTCGGCCACCAAGTCCGACGACACCCTGCGCATCCGCATCGAGGAGATTCTCAGCGACACCTCCTACGACCTCGGTGTCGACCCTGGTCTGCAGAAGGACGGCGTCGAGAAGCACCTCCAGGAGCTGCTGGCCGAGCACACCGCCGCCCTCGGCCAGGGCATGAGTCTCGTGCGACGCGAGTTCATGACGGCCATCGGCCCGGTCGACCTGCTGTGCAAGGACGCCGGCGGCGCCTCCGTCGCGGTCGAGATCAAGCGCCGTGGGGAGATCGACGGCGTCCTCCAGCTGGAGCGGTACCTGGACTTCATGAACCGGGACCCGTCGTTGCGTCCCGTCAGAGGCATCTTCGCCGCGCAAGAGATCAAGCCGCAGGCGCGCACCCTGGCTGCCGACAAGGGCATCGAGTGCGTCGTCGTCGACTACGACGAACTCCGAGGCATCGACGACCCAAGCCTTCGACTCTTCTGAATCAGAGCGAGCCGAGAAACGGCTGACTCCCCGGTGCGTTGGCGTACCCCTCACAATTCATGAACCAAGACCTGTCTCTGCGCCCGGTTCGAGGGACCTTCGCCGCGCAGCAGAGCCTCGAGCGCGCACCGTAGCCGCTGCCAAGGCCATCGAGTGCGTCGTCGTCACCGCCGACGAGCTCCACGGCATCGACGGCCGAGCCTGCGCCTGTCCTGAGCGAAGACCTCAGCGCTGCATGAGGGCGTCGAGGCCGACGGCGATGGCGGCGGCGAGACGAAAGTCCACGCGGTCGTCGGGGACGTCGACCTCGTAGCGGTCCCGCAGACTCATCTGGCGTGACACCGAGATCAGCGGACGGCCGTCGGGATCGACGAAGTCGAAGTGGATCGGGAGAGGGACGTCGATGAGGCGACGGATGATCCCGACCGACTGGCTGCGCTCCCGGCCCGTGCCCCTCCAGTCCGGACCCTCAGCGTGGAACGTCGAGCGGAGCAGGCTCGCGCCGAAGTCCTTGCGGAAGAAGCCGAGCGGCTGACCTGCCTCGTCGACCACGTCGTAGCCCGCGTTCAGGTCGATCTTCTTGCGCGCCGTGAAGCCGAAGACGGGGCGGCTCTTCGACTCGTCGGTGTAGAACGTCACCTGCTCCTTGAACGCCAGTCTCTTCTGCTGCGCCAGCGCCATCAGCTCGCCCGGCGTGCCGTCGGCGGCGGGCGCCACGACGCGGTACAGGTTGGTCGTCATGGCGAACTTCTGGAACAGGAAGAACCGGGGCAGGTGCATCTCGGCGGTCATCCACCGATCCTAGGTCGTCCCGGCCCTCCCGTGCGGCCGGCGCGGGACGGCCTACTGCAGCGGGACGTCGAAGACCTCGGTGCCGAGCGTGTCCCACCGGTCGATCTCGCAGCCGTTCTTGCGGCTGAACGAGGCGTCGATCGTGCGGCCGTCGATGGTGCCCGTGAGGGTGGCGGTCTGCGGGCCGCCGTAGATCATGGTGCACGGCTGGTTCTCGGGCACGGGGTCGAAGACCTCGACGGGGGCCGAGCGGAGGGCAGCGCAGGCGGCCTCGCCGTTCGGGTGGTCGCCGCCGGCCGGGTCGCAGGTCAACGTCATGACGGTCGGCTGAGCGGCCTCGTCGGATCGCACGGTGATCTTGACGTCGACGCCGGCTCCGTCGTCTCCGGACGGCGAGGAGTTGGTGCCGCAGCCGGCCAGCACGGCAGCGGCGGCGAGCAGGACGACGAGGCTACGCACCGGCCACCGGCGGGGCGGTCGGGTCGCTGCCCTCGCCGCGGTCCTCGCGCGCGACCCAGTCCTCGATGCGCTCGTAGTCGTCCTTCGCCCGGGTCACGACGGCCAGCAGGGCGCTC
>JALRKU010000151.1 GCA_023254755.1 Aeromicrobium sp.
GGTAAAACGCGAGCGAGGCTCGGGATGAGCCGACGACGAGGACGACGACGAGTCGTCCGACCAAGCCGGGCGCGGCCGGTCCCAGAGCGGCCGGAAGCAGGGCGGCCAGAAGCAGGCTGGGAACAAGCAGGCCGGGAACAAGCAGTCGGGCCAGAAGCAGCCCCACCAGGACAAGGGCGCGAACCAGCAGGACGGCCAGCAGGGCGGGCAGCCCGGACCGGTCGCCGAGGCCGACGAGGACTCCGACGACGACTCCGAGGACGGTGCGCCGAAGCGCCGCCGTCGCAGCCGCGGCGGGCGCCGCCGCCGCAAGTCCGACGGCGACACCGAGACCGACGAGGTCTCCGACCAGCAGGACTCCGACGACGAGTCCGACGAGGTCGACGGCGACGGATCGCCCAGCTCGCGGCGGCGCCGTCGTCGGGCTCGTGCAGGAGAGCACGCCGAGGGGTCGCCCGACGATCCCGAGAACACGGTCGTCAAGGTCCGCCAGGGCCGCTCGGCCGAGGACGAGATCACCGGCGTGACCGGGTCGACCCGGCTCGAGGCGAAGAAGCAGCGACGTCGCGAGGGTCGCGAGGCCGGCCGTCGACGGGCGCCGATCGTCTCCGAGGCCGAGTTCCTCGCCCGTCGCGAGGCGGTCAAGCGCGAGATGGTCGTCCGGCAGCGCAGCATCGAGCCCGGCAGCGACTACACCCAGATCGCGGTGCTGGAGGACGGCGTGCTCGTCGAGCACTACGTCGCCCGCGAGTCCCAGACCTCGCTGATCGGCAACGTCTACCTGGGTCGCGTGCAGAACGTGCGGCCCAGCATGGAGGCCGCGTTCGTCGACATCGGCGCCGGCCGCAACGCGGTGCTCTACGCCGGCGAGGTCGACTGGAGCACGCTCGAGAACGGCAAGCCGCGCAAGATCGAAGAGGTCCTCAGCCCGGGTCAGTCGATCCTGGTGCAGGTCACCAAGGACCCCGTCGGCCAGAAGGGTGCCCGGCTCACGAGCCAGGTCAGCCTCCCGGGCCGCTTCCTGGTGCTGGTGCCGAGCGGCCACACGAGCGGCATCTCCCGCAAGCTCCCCGAGAACGAGCGGGCCCGACTCAAGGCGCTCCTGAAGGAGGTGCTCCCCGACGAGGCGGGCTTCATCGTGCGCACCGCGGCCGAGGGAGCCTCCGAGGACCAGCTCACGCGCGACGTCACGGCCCTGACCGCGCGCTGGAAGGACATCGAGAGCAAGGTGGCGGCCGGCAAGTCGCCCGAGCTGCTCTACGCCGAGCCCGACCTCATGATCAAGGTGATCCGCGACCTGTTCAACGAGGACTTCGCGTCGCTGGTCGTCGAGGGCGACGACGCCTGGGACATGGTCAAGGGCTACGTCGACCACGTCGCGCCCGACCTCGCCGACCGGGTCTCCCGCTGGGAGGATCCCGACGGGCGTGACTCGTTCGCCGGCTTCCGGATCGACGAGCAGATCCACAAGGCGCTCGACCGCAAGGTGCACCTGCCGTCGGGTGGCTCGCTGGTCATCGACCGCACCGAGGCCATGACCGTCGTCGACGTCAACACGGGCAAGTACACCGGCTCGGGCGGCAACCTCGAGGAGACCGTCACCAAGAACAACCTCGAGGCCGCCGAGGAGGGCGTGCGCCAGCTGCGACTGCGCGACATCGGCGGCATCATCGTCGTCGACTTCTGCCAGAACAGCGGGATGATCTCGATAGCGCCACCGACCAGAACGGTCAGGAAGGTCAGCACGATCAGCAACCCTACTTTGCGCTCAACGAGTTCTTGCGTAATTTTCATCGTAATTCTCCGATTCTGTTGAGCTTAGTGGTGTGCCGGTGCCGGGACAGCCGCGTCGTCAACCATACGCGCACCCTGCATCGTCTTCACCACGTTGTAGAGCATCAGCAGCATGCCAACCAGGTACATCAGACCACCCAGTACACGAATCGCCCAGAACGGATAGCTGGCCTTCACGGCTTCGATGAAGCTGTAGGTCAGCGTGCCGTCGGCGTTAACCGCACGCCACATCAGACCTTGCATCACCCCCGAGATCCACATAGAAGCAATGTACAAGACCACGCCGACGGTGGCGATCCAGAAGTGCGTGGTCACCAGCTTGGTGCTCCACATCTCCTGCTTACCCACCAGCTTCGGAATCAGGAAGTAGATCGAACCGATCGACACCATGGCCACCCAACCGAGGGCGCCCGAGTGCACGTGACCCACGGTCCAGTCGGTGTAATGCGACAGCGCATTCACCGTCTTGATCGCCATCATCGGACCTTCGAAGGTCGACATACCGTAGAAAGACAGTGAGGTGATCAGGAACTTCAGGATCGGGTCATCACGCAGCTTATGCCAGGCACCCGACAAGGTCATGATGCCGTTGATCAT
>JALRKU010000185.1 GCA_023254755.1 Aeromicrobium sp.
ATGCGGGCGTCGAAGTCCGCGATGGTCGTGAAGAACCGACGGTCGAGGTCGACCAGGGGCGGGTCGACCTGGGCGCGCACGAGATGGTCGGCGCCCACCCCGTAGACGTCGGAGCGCAGCAGGAGCAGGTCGTTGGTGGTCTTCACCGGGAGGAACCGCGACCGCTCGACCTCGATCGCGGTGGCTCCGTCGAACACCTCGACCGCAGCACCCATCGCCGACTCGATCTGCACGACCGGGGTGGAGGTGGGGTCGGACGGGTCGACGGTCTTGAGGTTGCGGATGAGCGGCAGCCCCATCACCCCGTCGCGCTCGGCGAGCAGGTCGCTCAGCGCCTGCAGGTCGAACCACAGGTTGTTCGTGTGGAAGTAGCGGTGGCGGGTCGGATCGGCCGCCGCCTCGGCGTCCTCCGCCGCGGTCTGCGCGGTCTCGCGCAGCACGAGCCGCCCGTCGGCGCGGCGGACCACCAGGTGTCCGCCCTTGACGTCGGCCGGGGTGCGCCGGGCGACCTCGGCGGCGTACGGAGCGCCGGTCGAGGCGAACCAGCCCATCATGCGCGGGTCGGGCGACGCGCCCAGGTTGTCCGCGTTCGAGACCGTGGCGTAGCGGTAGCCCTGCTCGAGGAGCTGCTCGAGGATGCCCGACGTCTGCAGCGCGGTGTACAGATCGCCGTGGCCCGGAGGGCACCACTCCAGCGACGGGTCCGCGGGCCAGTCGACGGGCGTGAGGTCGTCCTGGCGCAGCTTGGGCTCGGAGCTCTGGAGGAAGTCCAGGGGAAGCGGGTCGACCGCGAGATCGGGGTAGCGCTCGAGCGCGGCGAGGGTGTCGTCGCGGGTGCGGAAGCTGTTCATGAACAGCACCGGCAGCCGGACGTCGAGCGTCTCGCGCACGTGTCGCACCTGGCCGGCGATGACGTCGAGGAACGACAGCCCGGCGCGCACCGGCAGCAGCGACTTGGCACGGTCCAGACCCATCGACGTGCCGAGACCGCCGTTGAGCTTGATGACGACGGTGCGCGCCGCGGCGTCGCGGGCGACGGCGTCGGGGACCGCGACCGACGAGGCGTGGTCGATCCCGTCGAGCGGGTCGACGTCGGCCTCGCGGATCATGCCGGTCGCGCCGCTGTCGAGCTGGGCGTAGAACGCCGCGAACACGTCGATCGCGCGCGGGTGGACACCCGCAGCCAGCATCCGTTCGCGCGCCTGCTCCAGTCCTGACATCCGGCTCAGGCTATAGCGTGACGGGGTGACCGGCGACGCCGCGTCCGGCACGGTCCGTGGCGCCAAGACCCAGCTCCGGGCGACGCTGCTGCGACGGCGGCGCGAGCGCTCCGACGCCGACCGCGCCGCAGCCGGTGCCGCACTGGCCGCACACGTCGGGGCCGATCCCCTCCTGGCCCGCCCGCGGCGGGTCGCCGCGTACCACGCGATGCCGGGCGAGCCGCCGACCGACGAGCTGATCGCCGCGCTGCTCGCGACGGGCCGCGAGGTGGTCGTGCCGGTGGTCGACGACGCCGGTCTCGACTGGGTCGCGGTCGTGCCCGGAGCGACGCTCGTCCGCTCGTCGCTCGGCATCCCCGAGCCCGACGGCCCGCGCCTGGGCGCGGACGCGCTGGCCGTCTGCGACCTGGTGCTCGTGCCGGCGCTCGCCGCCGATCACGGAGGCCACCGCCTCGGCCGGGGCGCCGGCTACTACGACCGAGCGCTCCCGCGGGCGACCGCGCCCCTGGTCGCCGTCGTGTTCGCCGACGAGCTGCTGCCGGAGGTGCCCACCGAGTCGCACGACGTCCCCGTGCAGGCCGTGCTCACCCCAGCGGGCCTCTTCCGCGTGCCGTAGGGCGACCCGCGTCAGGCCCGCGGGGCGCTGCGGATCTCGCCGACCAGCTCCTCGAGGACGTCCTCGAGCATGATGACGCCCTGGACGACGCCCTCACCGTCGGCGACACGCGCCATGTGCGAGCCGCGCGCCTGCATCGTGCGGAGCGCGTCGTACAGCCCCGAGCCGGACAGCACGGTCGTGAGCGGCCGGAGCCACTTGTCGGCGATGACCTCGCGGCGCGACGCGTCGTCGGTCTCGAGCACGTCCTTGATGTGCAGGTACCCGGTGAGGTCACCCGCGGCGTCGACCACGGGGAAGCGGGAGAACCCCGTGCGGGCGCACGCGTCCTCGACGTCGATCGGCGTGGCCGACGGCGGGATCGTGACCAGGCCGTCGCGCGGCAGGAGCACCTGGTCGACGGTGCCGCCGTGGAAGTCGAGCGCACCCGACACCAGGCCGTACTCGTCGTCGTCGAGCAGACCCTCGCGGCGCGACTCCTCGACCAGGCTGGCCACCTCGTCGTGGGTGTAGGTGCTCGCCACCTCGTCCTTCGGCTCGATCCGGCACAGCCTGACGAACGCGTTGGCGACGCCGTTGAGTGCCACGACGAACGGCTTGAGGACGGCGACGACGGCCAGCATGAACGGGCCGAGGACCAGCGCCGCGCGGTCGGGGCCGACGAGCGCCAGGTTCTTGGGAACCATCTCGCCCAGCACGACGTGGGCGAACACCACGAGCGTCATGGCGATGACGAACGAGATGGGGTGCACCGCACCGTGGGGGACGTCGAGCCGTTCGAAGATCGGCTCCAGCAGGTGCGCGATCGCGGGCTCCCCGACGGCACCGAGGCCGAGGGAGCACAGGGTGATGCCGAGCTGGGCGGCCGCCATGACCTGCGTGACCCTCTCCATGGCCCGGAGCGCGAGTCGCGCGGTGCGAGAGCCCTCCGCCACGCGCGGCTCGAGCTGCGTGCGACGTGCCGAGATCAGGGCGAACTCCGCGGCGACGAACAACGCGTTGAGCGCGAGCAGCACCAGCGTCAGGACGACGCCCCACCAGTCACCCATCGGTGCCGTCCTGCCCGTCCGCCTCGACCGTCAGCGAGACGCGATCGACGCGCCGACCCTCCATGCGCTCGACC
>JALRKU010000222.1 GCA_023254755.1 Aeromicrobium sp.
CGACCGCGGGGAGCCTGTTCCACCTGCCGGTGCTGGTGCACCGCGACACCGCCGAGACGGTCGACCGCCTGCGCGCCGGCGGCCTGCAGGTGCTGGCGGCCGACGGGGCGGGGGACGTCGGTCTGTTCGACGTCGACCTCGACCTCGCCGTGCCGACGGCGTGGCTGATGGGCAATGAGGCGTGGGGGCTGCCCGAGCCGGTGCGTGCCCTCGCCGACCGCGTCGTGGCCGTACCCATCTACGGGCGGGCCGAGAGCCTCAACCTCGCGACCGCCGCAGCGGTCTGCCTGTACGCGGGCGCCGCGGCCCGTCATTGACTCTCGTCACACCCGTCACGGCCGTATAGTCTCGGTGCTCGTGGAGTTCGACGACCATCCCGACGGCGTGATCATCGCCGGCGCCGACGGTCTGGTCGAGTACGTCAACCACCGCATCAAGACGATGGCCAAGGCCGACGGTGACGAGATGATCGGCATGCACCTGGCCGACGCGGTGCCGTTCGACGACCTCAACGGCAACTCCTGGTACGACATGGTGCGCCCGTACGACGGACTCGCGATCCGCACCCGCACGTCGGAGACCTCCTGGTGGTCCCCGCGCGGCAGCGAGTACCTCATCACCGCGTCGCTCGTGCGGGAACGACCCGGCGGCAAGGTCGAGAAGGTCGTGGTCAGCGTCCGCAACGCCCGGGTCCGCAACCAGCGCGACCGCGAGCGCTCCGACCTGGTGGCGACGGCGGCCCACGAGCTGCGGTCGCCGCTCACCGGCATCAAGGGCTTCACGTCGACGCTGCTGACCAAGTGGGACCGGTTCTCCGAGGACCAGCGACGCCTCATGCTCGAGACCGTCGACGCCGACGCCGACCGGTTGACCCGGCTCATCAGCGAGCTGCTCGACGCCGCCCGGATCGACGCCGGACGGCTCACGCTGCGTCGAGGACCCGTCCACCTGGACGACCTGGTGACGCGGGTGCTGATGAACATCTCGGCGGCGTCGGGGGAGCGCTACACGGTCGACATCGGCGACGACCTCGCGATGATCTGGGGCGACGCCGACCGGATCACGCAGGTCGTGACCAACCTCGTGGAGAACGCGAACCGTCACGGCCACGGACTGCGGCGCATCCTGATCCAGAACACGCAGCACCCCGACTACACCGGTGGCGTGTCGCTGCAGGTGCACGACCGGGGTCCGGGCATCCCCGAGGAGGCCCGCCAGCGGGTGTTCTCGCGCTTCTGGCGTGCCGGCCCCGGCGCCGGCAGCGGCCTGGGGATGTACATCGTGCGGGGCATCGTGGAGGAGCACGGCGGTCGCATCGACATCGTCGACGCCGACGAGGGCGGCGCCTGCATCCGGGTGTGGCTGCCCATCAACGAGCCCGAGGCGATGGCCGACCCGGCCTGACCACCTCCTGCCCCCGCCGCGGGCGTCGATAGACTCGGCAGGTACCGCTCCACCCTCCCGAAAGGCCAGCATGTCCGCGCCCGAGGCACCTCGTGCCGACGTCGTCGACCGTCTCCGGTCCGACGCCCTCGCGGCGATCGCTGCAGCCGCGTCGCTCGACGAGCTGAAGCAGGTCCGGCTCGACCACGCCGGCGACAGGTCACCGCTCGCGCTGTCCAACCGCTCGATCGGCCAGCTGGCCCCGGAGGACCGCAAGGAGGCCGGTCGCCTGGTCGGCGAAGCCAGGGGCGAGGTCAGCCGCGCGCTGACCGCGCGCACCGCCGAGCTGGAGGCCGCCGAGGAGGAGCGTCGCCTTCGCGAGGAGCGCGTCGACGTCACGCTGCCGTGGGACGTCGAGCCGGTCGGCTCGCGCCACCCGGTCACCACGATCCAGGAGCACGTCGCCGACATCTTCGTCGCGATGGGCTGGGAGGTCGCCGAGGGTCCCGAGGTCGAGGCCGAGTGGCTCAACTTCGACGCCCTCAACCTGGGTCCCGACCACCCGGCACGCACGATGCAGGACACCTTCTGGGTCAGCTCAGACGACGGGTCGTCGAACTCGGGGATGGTGCTGCGCACCCACACGTCGCCGGTCCAGGCGCGCACGATGCTCACCCGCACGCCCCCGATCTACGTCGTGTGCCCCGGGCGGGTGTTCC
>JALRKU010000234.1 GCA_023254755.1 Aeromicrobium sp.
CGATGTCGGGCAGGTTCTCGATGAGCCGCTTGAGGCCCGTGTCGCCCTCGCCCTCGCCGGCCCAGAAGCCCTGGAGGACGGCGATCCGGTCCTCGCGGCCGTGGGAGACCTCGTCGAGGACGTCCTCGAGCTGGGCCGTGAAGGAGTAGTCGACGAGGCGGCTGAAGTGCTGCTCCAGGAGGCGGACCACGCTGAAGGCGATCCACGCCGGGACCAGCGCCGTGCCCTTCTTGTAGACGTAGCCGCGGTTGAGGATCGTGCCGATGATCGAGGCGTACGTCGACGGACGGCCGATCTGCCGGTCCTCGAGCTCCTTGATCAGCGTGGCCTCGGTGTACCGCGCCGGCGGCTTGGTCTGGTGGCCGGCGATGCCGAGATCGGTCGCGGTGACCGTGGCGCCCTCGACCAGGTTCGGCAGCTTGACCTGCTGGTCGTCGGACTGGTCGTCGTCCGTGCTCTCGACGTAGGCCTTGAGGAATCCCGGGAACGTGATGGTGCGACCCGAGGCGCCGAACTCCGCGCGCTGCCCCCCGGCGCCTCCGGCGCTGTCCGGCGCTGCGGCCGTGGCCCCGACGCGGATCGACACCGTGTTGCCCTTGGCGTCCTCCATCTGGCTGGCGAGCGTGCGCTTCCAGATCAGGTCGTAGAGCCGCAGCTCGTCGCCCGAGAGGCCGGTGGCCTGGGGCGTCGCGAAGGACTCGCCGGCCGGGCGGATGGCCTCGTGGGCCTCCTGGGCGTTCTTGACCTTGCCGGAGTAGGCGCACGGCTTGTCGGGCAGGTACTCGGCGCCGTACAGCTCCTCGACCTGGGCGCGGGCCGCGGTGAGCGCGGTCTGCGACAGGTTGATGGAGTCGGTGCGCATGTACGTGATGTGGCCGCCCTCGTACAGCCGCTGGGCGACCTGCATCGTGCGGGCGGCGCCGAAGCCGAACTTGCGCGACGCGTCCTGCTGCAGCGTCGTGGTGCGGAACGGGGGGTACGGGCGGCGCGTGTACGGCTTGGACTCGACCGAGGTGACGGTGAACGACTGGTCGGCCAGGCCGTCGCGCAGGGCCGCGGCCGCGGCCTCGTCGAGGTGCACGACGTCGCGGTTCTTCAGCTGACCGGCGTTGTCGAACGCCGAGCCGTTGGCGACCCGCTTGCCGTCGACGGTGGCCAGCTTGGCGCCGAACTGGCGGGGGTCGTGACCCTCGCCGGCGTCGAACGTGGCCTCAAGGTCCCAGTACGACGCGACGCGGAACGCCATGCGCTCGCGCTCTCGCTCGACGACCAGACGCGTGGCGACGGACTGGACGCGACCCGCCGACAGGCCGCTCATGACCTTCTTCCACAGGACCGGGCTGACCTCGTAGCCGTAGAGGCGATCGAGGATGCGGCGGGTCTCCTGCGCGTCAACCAGGTCCATGTCGACGTCGCGCGGGTTGGCGATCGCGCGCTGGATCGCGTCCTTGGTGATCTCGTTGAAGACGATGCGCTTGACCGGCACCTTGGGCTTCAGCTCGTCGAGCAGGTGCCACGCGATGGCCTCGCCCTCGCGGTCCTCATCGGTCGCGAGCACGAGCTCGTCGGCGTCCTTGAGCAGCTTCTTGAGCTTGGTCATCTGCGACTTCTTGTCCGCGCTCACGACGTAGACCGGCTCGAAGTCGTTGTCGATGTCGACGCCGAGGCGCGCCCACGGCTGCCCCTTGTACGCGGCCGGCACCTCGTCGGCGCCGCGCGGCAGGTCGCGGATGTGTCCGACCGACGCGTCGACGACGTAGCCGTCGCCGAGGTAGCCCGCGATGCTGCGGACCTTGTTCGGCGACTCGACGATGACGAGGCTGGTCACGGATGTCTCCTCGGGGGATCGGGACGCGGCATACGCTAACGCGTGCTGTCAAGCGGCGGATCACGGACGTCCACCGCGAGCGGGTGCGGCCGGCCACGACTAGCGTCGACGGCATGTCGGGCCGGACCCTGCGCGTCGTGCTGCCGCACCAGCTGTTCGCCGCACACCTCGACGCCGAGCCGGGCACGTTCTTCGTCCTGCTCGAGCACGACCTGATGTTCCTGCAGTACCCGTTCCACCAGCAGAAGCTCGTGCTGCACCGCGCGTCGATGCGTCGCTTCGCCGACCGGCTGCGCGAGCGCGGCTTCGACGTCGAGCACGTCGAGTCCGACCGTCGCACCACCAGCCGACGCGCCCTGGCCCGTGTCGTCGAGCGCGTGCGCCCCGACCGCGTCGTCCTGCACGACGTGGTGGACGACTGGCTGGAGCAGGACCTGGCGGCCGCGCTCGGCGACGCCGGCGTGGCCTGGTCGCCCGACGACGCCCTGGAGTCCCCGGCGTTCCTGACCACCCGGGCGCAGCTGCGCGAGCAGCTCGGCGACCGCCGCACCCGGATGCACCACTTCTACACGTGGCAGCGTCGCCGGCTCGACGTGCTCGTCGAGCACGCGGCCGACGGCGACGGGGAGCCGGTGGGCGGGCGGTGGTCGTTCGACGAGGAGAACCGCAAGAAGCTCCCGCGCCGGCACCCGGTGCCCGACCCCACCTGGCCCGACCGCCACCCCGAGGTCGACGCCGCTGTCGCGTGGGTGCGCGAGCGCTTCGGCGACAACCCGGGCGACGCCGACACCTTCGCGTGGCCGACCTCGCACGCCGAGGCCGAGGCCGTGCTCGAGGACTTCCTGGCCACCCGATTCACGCAGTTCGGTCCGTACGAGGACGCGCTCTCGTCCGAGCATCCCTGGGTCTTCCACTCGCTGCTCTCCCCCGGGCTCAACACCGGGTTGATCTCACCCCGTCGGGTGCTGCGCCGCGCCCTGGAGGTGGGCGAGGACGACGACGTCCCGCTGCCGTCGCTCGAGGGCTTCGTGCGCCAGCTCATCGGCTGGCGCGAGTACCTGCGTGGCACCTACCTCGTGCACGGGCGACGGATGCGCAGCAGCAACCGCCTGCACCACACCCGACCACTGGCCCCGGGGTGGTGGGACGCGACGACCGGCCTCGCGCCCGTCGACCACGTCGTCGAGCGCGTGCTGCGCCACGGATGGGCGCACCACATCGAGCGGCTCATGGTGCTGGGCAACGCGATGTGCCTGCTCCGCACCGATCCGGACGAGGCCTACGAGTGGTTCATGGCCCTGTTCGTCGACGCGTACGACTGGGTCATGGTGCCCAACGTCTACGCGATGTCGCAGTTCGCCGCCGGATCGGCGTTCACGACCAAGCCCTACGTGTCGGGCTCGGCCTACCTGCGCCGGATGAGCGACTACGCCCGGGCCCTCGACGACGACGGGGACTGGCAGGCCGACTGGGACGCGCTGTACTGGACCTTCGTCCGCGACCACCACGCCGTCTTCGCCGGCAACCCGCGCTCACGCATGGTCGCGCGACTGCACGACGACCTCGACCCGGCGGTCAAGGCCGCCCACTCGCGTCGCGCGGCCCGCTGGCTGGACTGACGGGGTGCACCGGCTGGACGGTCCAGTCGGGGGCGGGTGGCACCATGGGTCGGTGGACCTCTCGGGATACGGCGAGCTGCTGCGCGACCCGCGCATCCGGCGCCTCTTCTTCGTCGCGTTCTTCGCCCGCATGCCTCCGCTCGCCGCGCCGCTGGCGTTCACCCTGCACGTCGTGAAGGACCTCGACGGCACTTACGCGCAGGCGGGCGTCGTGGCCGCTGCGTCCACCGTCGGTGCGGGCCTCGGCATGCCGTGGCGCGGACGCCGCGTCGACCAGGTCGGTCTGCGGCGCGCCGTCGTCCCGTCGGTCGTCGCGGTCGGCCTGCTCTACCCCGTCGCTGCCGTCGCACCGTTCTGGCTGCTCGTCCCCGTCGCGTTCGTCATGGGCGTCTTCTTCATCCCGGTGTTCTCGATCATGCGGCAGTCGCTGAGCGTGATGGTGCCCGAGGGTCGCCGACGCACCGCGTTCTCGGCCGACAGCGTGCTCACCGAGGCCAGCTTCATCGTCGGTCCGGCCCTCGCGGTCGTGCTCGTGACCCAGGTCGGCGCCGCCTGGGCCCTGGCGTTCATCGGGCTGTGCGAGGTGCTGGCCGGATGCGTCCTGCTGTGGCTCGACCCGCCCACGCGCACCCCGGCCGATCCCGACGAGGCGGTGGTGGCCGACCCCGCAGCGGCCAAGGAGCCGTGGTTGTCGGTCCCGGTCGGCTTCCTGTTCCTGGTGAGCGGCGGCGCGGTCGTGGCCCTGTACTCCACCGACCTCGGGGTGATCGCGACGCTGGAGGAGGCGCATCGCACCGGCGCCATCGCGCTCGTCTACGGCGTGTGGGGCGGCGCCTCGCTGCTCGGCGGACTCGTCTACGGCGCGCTGCAGTCGTCGATCCGCCCGTCCTACCTGATGCTCGCGCTGGGGCTCACCACGATCCCGGTCGGCCTCTCGCACTCGGTGTGGATGCTGACGCTGGCGGTGATCCCCACCGGCGTCCTCTGTGCACCCACCCTGACCGCCGCGTCCGAGTGGATCGCCAAGCTCACCCCCGAGTCGCGCCGCGGCGAGGCGATGGGCTGGATGGGCTCGTCGCACACCGCGGCTGCGGCCGTCAGCGCCCCGCTCATCGGCGTGGCCATCGACGGCATCGGGCCGTGGGCCGCGTTCGCGGCCGGCGGCGCCGTGGCGGTCGCCATCGCCCTCGCGGTGCTCGCGGGCCAGGCGGTTCCGCGCCTCAGGGCCGCCCCCACCTCGCGCTGAGCGGCGTGGTCCGACAGGTCTCGCGCCTCGGCGCCGGTCACGACGTGGCGGTCAGCGGATGAGGAAGCCGTCGGCCACGAGGGCGCGGACGCGGTCGGCGTAGTCGGCGCGCAGGCCCGGCCGGTCGAGCAGCGAGCCCACGGCGTCGAGGATCGCTCCCGCCGTCAGGTCGCCGTCGCAGGCGCCGACCAGGGCCGCCTCGACCGTGTCGACCTGCACGGCCCGGACCAGTCCCTCGGTGCGGCGCAGCACGATCGCCTCGGGGTCGTCGGCACCCGGTGCGCCGTGGGTGTCCTGCACGACGTCGGCCGACCGGCGCCACCGCACGTCGAGGGCGTCGGTCGCGAGCGCGTCGACGGCGCGGTGCTGCTCGGCGACCGACGTCGCCACCGGCCCGACCACCTCCCCCGCGAACGTCTCGATCCGGACGTCGGGCACCTCGCGGTCCGCCCGCCGCAGGGTGATCCAGCCGAAGCCCATCGCCTCGATCCGCTGGTCGGCGAACCACGACAACCAGCGGTCGTACCGCGCGACGTGCTCGGGTCCTGGCGCGACGCCCATGTCCGCCAACCACATCTCGGTGTAGGCGGAGAGGTCGAGGACCTCGCGCTGCACGATCCAGGCGTCGAGGCCGGTGCCCGAGACCCAGCCGGCCAGCCGCTCGTCCCACGTCTCGTCCGCGGTGTGCAGCCACGCGGCCAGCACCTGGCAGCGACCACCGGGTGCCAGGTGGTCGGCCGCGCCGGTGACCACCCGGCGCACGACCTCGTCGCCCGGCAGACCGGTCTCGCGGTAGACGAGACGGTCGCCCTCGGGAGGCGACACGACGAAGGGCGGGTTGGTCGCGATCAGGTCGAAGCGCTCCCTGACGACCGGCTCGTACAGGCTGCCGGCGCGGACCTCGAACGGCACCTCGTTCAGCCGGGACGTCAGGTCGGCCATGGCGAGGGCACGGGGGTTCACGTCGGTCGCGACGACCCGGTCGGCGTGCTGGGCGAGGTGCAGCCCCTGGACACCGCAGCCCGTGCCGAGGTCGAGCGCTCGCCCGACCGGCTCGCGCACCACCAGCCCTGCGAGGCTCGACGACGCCTCGCTGATGCCGAGGACGTGCTCGGGATCCATCGGCGCGAGCGGGGCGTCCAGCCCCGGCGTCAGGTCGCAGACGACCCACCAGTCGTGGGTCTCGTCGCCGTACGGCCGCACGTCGACCGCGGCCCGAACCGCATCGCCGTCGACGGCGAGCAGGCCGCCCGCGGCGAGCCCGCCGACGAGGCCCGGCAGCGCGGCGTCGACCTCCCGTCGCGGGACCCCGGCCTGCAGGGAGAACAGCCGGACCAGCGTCTCGAGCGGCGAGCCCCCTCGCGTCGCTCGCAGCGCGGGCGCCACCTGGTTGCGCGTGAGGGCCCGGTGCGCCTCGTCGCCGAGCACCGCGTACACCGCATCGGCCGTGAAGTCCGCCGCCTCGAGGGCGTCGCGGAGTCGGCCTGCCGTCGCGTCGTCGAGCATGGCGCCACCCTCCCACGACGACGGCCCCCCACCCAGGTGAGGGGCCGTCGCGCGGCGTGGCTCAGGCGTCGACGAGCTCGTCGGCCGGGGCCTCGTCGCCGCCGATCGCGATCGGTCGCCGCTTGGACACGTAGACCGCGACCACGATGATCAGCGCCGCGACGCCCGCCACCGAGTAGCGGACCCAGGCGTTCTCGTCGTCGCCGTAGCTGTACTTCACGACGAGCGGCACGATCAGCAGCGCGACCAGGTTCATCACCTTGAGCAGCGGGTTGATGGCCGGCCCGGCGGTGTCCTTGAACGGGTCGCCGACCGTGTCGCCGATGATCGTGGCCTCGTGGGCCTCCGATCCCTTGCCACCGTGGTTGCCGTCCTCGACCAGCTTCTTGGCGTTGTCCCACGCACCACCGGAGTTCGCCAGGAACACCGCCATCAGCGTGCCGGCACCGATCGCACCGGCCAGGTACGCACCCAGCGGTGCGATGCCCAGGCCGAAGCCGACGGCGATGGGCGCGAAGATCGCCAGGATGCCGGGCGTTGCCAGCTCGCGCAGCGAGTCGCGCGTGCAGATGTCGACGACCTTGCCGTACTCCGGACGGCCGGTGCCCTCCATGATCCCGGGGATCTCCTTGAACTGCCGGCGCACCTCGAAGACCACGGCACCGGCGGCCCGACCCACCGCGTTGATCGCGAGGCCGGAGAACAAGAACACGACCGCGGCACCGATGATCAGGCCGACGAGGACGCTGGGATCGGTGACGTTGACGATGCCCTGGATGACCTCGACGTCGATGCGGTTCTCCTGCAGACCCTCGAGGAACGCCCGGATCGGACCCGGGTCGTTGGCGTCGAACGCGTTCAGGATGTCGCTGAACGAGTCCTTGATCGCGTCGGTGAACGAACCGAACAGCGCCGTCGCCGCCAGCACGGCCGTCGCGATCGCGATGCCCTTGGTGATGGCCTTGGTCGTGTTGCCGACCGCGTCGAGCTCGGTGAGGATCTGCGCCCCCTCCTCGCCGACGTCGCCCGACATCTCCGCGATCCCCTGGGCGTTGTCGCTGACCGGGCCGAACGTATCCATCGCGACGATGACGCCGACCGTCGTGAGCAGGCCGCAGCCCGCGAGCGCGACGGCGAACAGTGCCACGATGAGCGATCCGGCGCCGAGCCAGAACGCGCCGAAGACGGCCGCTCCGATCACGATCGCGGTGTAGACCGCCGACTCGAAGCCGACGGACAGGCCCGACAGGATCACGGTGGCCGGACCGGTGAGCGACGTCTTGCCGACGTCCTGCACCGGGCGGGTCTCGGTGCCGGTGAAGTACCCGGTGAGCGCCAGGATCACGGCCGCGAGCACGATGCCGATGAGCACCGCGAGCACCGCGATGAAGCGCGGGTCGGCGTCGAGCTGGCTGAGGTCCTCGCTGCCGAAGAACCGCGTGATGAGGGCCTCGACCTGGTCGTTCTGGTTGATGCCGGGCAGACCGAGCTTGTCGAAGCTGCTGGGCAGGTAGAACCAGGAGAAGATGCCGGAGCCGACGGCTCCCACGAAGGCGGAGACGTAGAAGGAGCGGTTGATCGTCGTCAGGCCGCTCTCGCCCACGCGGGCGCGGGTCAGGAACACGCCGAGGATGGCGGTGACGGCACCGATGGCCGGGATCACGAGCGGGAGGACGAGGCCCTTCTCGCCGAAGGCGACCGAGCCGAGGATCAGCGCGGCCACAAGCGTGACGGCGTAGGACTCGAACAGGTCGGCCGCCATGCCGGCGCAGTCACCCACGTTGTCGCCCACGTTGTCGGCGATCGTCGCGGCGTTGCGCGGGTCGTCCTCGGGGATGTTGTTCTCGACCTTGCCCACCAGGTCGGCACCGACGTCGGCCGCCTTGGTGAAGATGCCGCCGCCGACCCGCATGAACATCGCCAGCAGCGCGGCACCGAAGCCGAAGCCCTCGAGCACGGTGGGCGCCTCGTCCTGGAAGAGCAGCACGACGATGCTGGCACCGAGCAGGCCGAGGCCGACGGTCAGCATTACTGCCACTCAAGCTCATTTCTACCTTCAGGCGTGTTGACGCACCCACTATACAAAGTGGTGTGGTCCCCGTTTCAGCACTTAGTACCGGGTTGACGGTAAACTCATTAGAGGTACATC
>JALRKU010000239.1 GCA_023254755.1 Aeromicrobium sp.
GGTCACTGCCAAACTGGGCGCGGTAGTCGATGGCCGCTTCGTCATTGGTGTTCGGGCCATCGATCACCGCAATCGCCCGGGTCTTCTGGGCCACTGCAATCAGCGCATCGGCCACCGGCTTGAACTGCGAGAAGCCCGGCGCGATCAGGATGCGCGACTTCATCTCGGCGCCGCGCTGCTTCGAGATCGAGCGGCGCCTCAGCGAGCGCCTCGACGTGCCGGTGTTCCACGACGACCAGCACGGCACCGCCGTCGTGGTGCTCGCGGCGCTCCGCAACGCGCTGCGCGTCGTGGGCAAGGAGCTTGAGGACGTCCGGATCGTGCTCGTCGGCGCCGGTGCGGCCGGCACCGCGGTGCTCAAGGTCGTGCTCGCAGGCGCGCGGCACGTCGTGGTCTGCGACGCCGACGGCGTGGTGCACGTCGAGCGCGACGACCTGCACCCGTCGCTGCGCTGGACCGCCGAGAACACCAACGCCGACGCCCTGAGCGGCGCCCTGTCCGACGTCATCCCCGGCGCCGACGTGTTCATCGGTGTCAGCGCGCCGAACATCCTGTCGGCCGCCGACGTCGAGTCGATGAACGACGACGCCATCGTCTTCGCGCTGGCCAACCCCGATCCCGAGATCGATCCCGCCGTGGCGCGTCGCCACGCCCGCGTCGTCGCGACGGGCCGCTCGGACCACCCCAACCAGATCAACAACGTGCTCGCGTTCCCGGGCATCTTCCGCGGCCTGCTCGACGCCCAGGCGCACGGCGTCGACCCGTCGGTGCTCCTCGCGGCGAGCGAGGCCATCGCGGCGTCGGTGACCGACGACGAGCTGAACGAGAACTACGTCATCCCGTCGGTGTTCCACCACGACGTGCACGACCGCGTCGCCGCCGCGGTCCGGCAGGCGGCCGAGCGGGCCGCGCGTGAGCACCCGATCGACGTCCCAGGCGAGGCGCACGAGATCCTGGTGCAGTGACAGGCGTCGTCGAGGGCTTCGCGACGATCATCGCCGTCATCGCCCTCGGCGCCTTCCTCGCCCACGTCGGGGTCGTCGACCTGACCGCGCAGCGCGTGCTGGCGCGGCTGTCGTTCTTCGTCGCGAGCCCCGCGCTGCTGGTGACGGTGCTGCAGGACACCGACGTGTCGTCGGTCGTCTCGCGCGGCCTGGTGGCCAACGCCGCCTCGGTGGTGGTCGTGGTGGCGATCTACGCGGCGGTCGCCGTGGTGCTGCTGCGACAGGGACTCGCCGAGACCGTCGTCGGGTCGTTGTGCGCGGGCTACGTCAACGCCGGCAACCTCGGCCTGCCGATCGCGGCCTACGTGCTCGGCGACGCCGCGCTCGTCGCCCCGGCGCTGCTGATGCAGCTGCTGGTCCTGCAGCCGCTCGCGCTCACGCTGCTCGACATCGGCGTCTCGGAGCGGCGGCTGCGCTGGTGGGATGTCGTGTCGCGCCCGTTCCGCAACGCCCTCACCGTCGGCACCCTCATCGGGCTCGTGCTGTCGGCGACCGACTCGACGCTGCCGCAGGTGATCGACGACCCGCTCCACCTGGTCGGTGGCATGGCGGTCCCGTCGATGCTGATCGCGTACGGCATCTCCCTGCGCCTCGGCCCCCGCCCCGGCACGGGCGGAGGCCCTCGGGTGCTCGCCACGATCGTCGTCCTCAAGCAGGTCGTGCAGCCCGCGGTGGCCTACCTGGTCGGCCACTTCCTGCTCGGGATGGACGGCGTCCAGCTGCTCGCGGTCGTCATCATGGCCGCGCTGCCGACCGCCCAGAACGTGTTCGTCATCGCGAGCCGCTACGACCGGTCGGTCGTGCTCGCCCGCGACGCGGTCTTCGCCTCGACGCTGCTGTCGGTGCCCACGATCACCGTGGTCGCCGCGCTGCTCGCGTGATCAGGAGGCGTTGAGCGCGACGGCGCTGCGGACGAGCTCGACGAACGCGACGGGGTCGACCACCTCGCCCTCGCGCAGGTCGATCGCGCGCCGGGTGCCGGCGTCGAGGCTGGCGTTGAACAGGCCGGCGGGATCAGGCAGGGAGGCACCCTTGGCGAAGGTGACCTTGACCTTGTCCTTGTAGGTCTCGAGCGTGCAGATGAGCCCGGACCGCGAGAACGTCGGCACGCCGTCGGGGTTGGTCGGCTTGCGCCACTTGACCTCCTCGACCGCCTCGGGCTCGGCCTCGAGCACGAGGCGTCGCAGGGTCGAGCGGGTGTCGTCGCGCCAGTCGCTCACGGGGCGAGCGTACGCTGCCGACGCCTCAGCTGCGGTCCGTCGGTCCGTCCGGGTCGGCGATGGCGTCGCCCTCGGCGACGATCTTGCCGGCCTGGTCCCCGAGGCGACCGCCGGGCAGCCGGTTCAGCACGGCGACCATGTCGTCCTCGGTGTCGCTGCCGATCTTCTCGAACACGAGCTTGACGACCGGCGTGGCGAGCTTGGCGGCACCCTGCAGCTCGATCTCGGCCTCGTAGGTGATCTCGCTGCCCGCGCCGCTCGGGACGACGTCGATCGTGTCGATCGTGCGGGCCGTCTCGTTCTCGCCACGGAAGCGCAGCCGCGAGTCCGACAGCTCGACCAGCTCGTAGACGAGCTCGGTCGACACCCCGGCGATCTTCGACCGGTTGTGCCAGCGCGACCCGACCTGGACCGGTCCGTCGTCGAGACGCCGGCACTCCTCGGTGCCGGGGTCCCACTCCTCGGCGTTCGCGAAGTCCTTCAGGTAGCCGACGACGACCTCGGGCGAGGGATCGACCGTGAACGTCCTGCTGATGGTGGTCATGGTGCAGGCGTACCCGCGCGAGGGCGACCTACGCGGTCAGGCGGTCGCGGCCGCGACGGCGCGGTCGACGTCGTCCTCGAGGGTGAACAGCTTCTTCAGCCCGGCCACGGAGAGCACCTGGACCACGACGTCGCGGGCGCCGGCGATGACGAACGCGCCGTCGTCGCGGACGACGCGCCACGCGCCGACGACCGCCCCCAGACCCGTGGAGTCCATGAAGCCGACGTCGGAGAAGTCCACGACGACGCGGTCGGTCGCCGTCAGGCCGTCCATCAGCTGCTCGCGCAGGACGCGCGACGTCTCGATGTCGACGTCACCGTCGAGCGTGAAGACCCTGCAGCTGTCGCGGTCCTCACGTCGGACGGTCAGGGGGACGTCGGGCCGCCCCGACTCGTCGGGCAGGTCGTTCATCGTGATCTCTCGTCCGTCACGGGTCGCCAGGATGGCGCACGGCGGGCAGGTGGCTCGACCCGCGGGCTCCCTCCATCCTCGCACCGGCCTTCAAGCAGACCGGTCCCGACCCGCGTCCGGAGCGACGACCGGTCAGCCGCCCAGGGCGTCGACCGCCACGCTGAGCGCCGCGGCCTGCTCGTCGAGGTCGTCGTCGGTGGGCTCGCGGCCGGCGGTTCGGAAGACCTCCAGGCGCGACGTCACCTCGATCCCCTCCGCCTGGGCACCGTCCTGGACCTCGACGCGGCCCTCGACGAGCACGAGGCGCGCGTCGGGCAACGGCGACGCCACCAGGGACGGCAGGTGCTCGGCGGTGACGACGGATCCGGGGCTCATGCGCGCGAGCTCCATCCAGGACGGCCGATCGGCCCGCCGGGCACCGCACGGGACCGGACGTCGGGCGGGCGGACGGCGTCGAGCAGCCGGACGACCACCACTCCGACCGCCGCACCGGACCACCGCAGGCCGGCGAGCGGCCGGGTCGGCACGTGGTGTCGATTCATGGACCACGGGTTCCCCCTGACGAGCGACTCATGCGCCGTCGCGGGAGTCGCGGTCCGGGGCCAGCTCCCAGCCCCTGGCGGTGCGGACGACGTGGCCCAGCGACTCCAGCTCGTCGAGCCACCCGCCCATCGGCCAGTCGCCCACCGCTCGTGGAGGAGTGTCCGCATCAAGACCACCAAGAGCGGCAGGCCCCGCAACGTTCCGCTGACCCTCGAGCTGCTCGAGCTCGTCCGCACGATGGCCGACGGCAAGCAACCCGACGACCACCTGGTCACCGGTCCCGGAGGCGGTCGTCTTCGTTCCGCGTCGGTGAAACGCGCGATCCGCTGGTCGCAGACCGGCCGCCGTCGACGCCTGCACGACCTGCGACACACTGCCGCCTCCCTCTGGCTGGCCGCCGGAGTGCCCGTGACCACCGTCCAGGCCTGGCTCGGACACTCCTCGCTGGCCACCACGCAGATCTACGTGCACCACCTCGGAGACCTCGCCGACGCGACTGGCTTGGACGTCCTGAACCGCCGGGGGCACACATGGGGCACAAGCCCGGAGGTTCCGCCGACGTAAATTCCCGGAGCCTCCGATCCGTCGAGATCGGCGGCTCCGCCGCGAGGCTCCTCCCCTGTCGGAGTCTCCTGCGTTCGCTGCGCTCACTTGGAGCCTCCGATCCGTCGAGATCGGCGCCTTCGGCGCGAGGCTCCTCCCCTGTCGGAGTCTC
>JALRKU010000240.1 GCA_023254755.1 Aeromicrobium sp.
CAGTGGCGAAGCGCGGATTTCGAACTTTCTTTTGTGGCAGTCGGCCTATTCCGAATATGAATTCGTCGACACCCTGTGGCCCGATTTCACAGCCGCCGAATTTGGCCGCGTGATGAAAAGTTACGGAAAACGTGAACGCCGCTTTGGCGGCGTAAAGGTCTGACCCTTGGCTGGATTTAGAGATAATTGGCAGGACCTCGGTCCTCGCGTCGCCTCGGGCGTTGTGATGGCGGTCGTCTCCAACCACACGGCGCTGCAGCGCCTCGCCGAGCAGTACGACGTGCCGTTCCACCACGTGCCGGTCACGGCGGCCACCAAGGCCGAGGCCGAGGCGCACCTGCTGCGCCTGGTCGACGAGCTCCAGGTCGACCTCGTGGTGCTGGCCCGCTACATGCAGATCCTCAGCGACGACGCGTGCCGCGCGCTCGACGGGCGGGCCATCAACATCCACCACAGCTTCCTGCCCAGCTTCAAGGGCGCCCGGCACTATCAGCAGGCCCACGACCGGGGAGTGAAGCTGATCGGCGCGACGGCTCACTACGTCACGGCCGACCTCGACGAGGGCCCGATCATCGAGCAGGGCGTGCTGCGCGTCGACCACCGGCAGACGCCGGCCGACCTCGCCCGCGCGGGGCGCGACGTCGAGGCACAGACCCTGTCGCGGGCCATCCGGCTGCACGCCGAGTCGCGCGTGCTGCGCAACGGGCCCCGCACCGTCGTCTTCGACTGAATGCCGGCGCACGCGGCGGTGGTCCATTCGGCGGACGGTCGTCTCGCATGGTGAGAACTGTCCGGGAGCGGCTCCAGGGTCCGTACCTTGATGCCCGAAGCACGCAGGTGGCGTGCCACTCCCCCGAGGTAGGACCGATGAAGATCCGGACCCGCAAGACCCTGACGACAGCCCTCGCGCTCGCCCTGAGCGCCGCCGTCCTCTCGGCCTGTGGCGGTGGCTCCGCCTCCGAGGACGGCACCCAGCTGAACCTCGTCGGCTTCGCCGTGCCGAAGGCCGGCAACAACGCCGCCCAGAAGGCGTTCGCCGCGACCCCCGAGGGCAAGGGCGTCACCTGGAAGGAGTCGTACGGCGCGTCCGGCGACCAGTCCCGCGCCGTCGCGGGCGGCCTCGCCGCCGACTACGTGCACTTCTCCGTCACGCCCGACGTCACGCGCCTCGTCGACGCCGGCCTGGTCGCCAAGGACTGGGACCAGGGCAGCAACAAGGGCATCGTGACCGACTCGGTCGTCGTGCTCGTGGTGCGCGAGGGCAACCCCAAGAAGATCACCGGCTGGGACGACCTGGTCAAGCCGGGCGTCGGCATCGTCACGCCGAACCCGGGCTCGTCGGGCGCCGCACGCTGGAACATCCTGGCCGCGTGGCAGCACGTCGTCGGCGCCGGCGGCTCCGAGGCCGACGCGACGGACGTCCTCACCAAGCTCTTCGGCAACGTCGAGGCCCTGCCCGGCAGCGGCCGCGACGCCACCACCGCCTTCCAGGGCGGCACGGGCGACGTGCTCATCTCGTACGAGAACGAGGCCATCCTGGCCCGTCAGAACGGCGAGAAGATCGACTACGTCGTCCCCGACGACACCCTGAAGATCGAGAACCCGGCCGCCGTCACGAAGGACGCCGATCCCAAGGCGAAGGACTTCCTCGACTTCGTGCTCACGCCGGAGGGCCAGGAGCAGTACGTCTCGAAGGGCTTCCGTCCGCTCGACTCCGTCGAGGGCGTGACGGTCGGCGAGGTCGAGGGAGCCAACGACCCGGCCGATCCGTTCCCGACCCCGGCGAAGCTGTACACGGTCGACGGCGACTTCGGCGGCTGGGAGGCGATCAACGCCAAGTTCTTCGACGAGAAGAAGGGCATCATCACCCAGCTGCTCGCGGAGTCCGGCAAGTCGTGACCTCCGAGATCATCGCGACCACGGGGTCGGCGCGTCGGCGCCGGCCCCGTGGTCGCACCACGCTGACGCGATCGTCGGGCCTCGGCCTGGCGCTCGCGCTCACCTGGTTCAGCCTGCTGGTGCTGATCCCGCTGTCGCTCATCGTCATCGACGCGACCGACGGCGGCTGGGCCACGTTCCGCGACACCCTCACCAGCACGCAGACGGCGAACGCGATCCGCCTGACCGTCGCGCAGGCCTTCTACGTCACGGTGATCAACGTCGTCATGGGCACGCTCATCGCGTGGGTGCTGGTGCGTGACACGTTCTGGGGCAAGCGGCTGCTCGAGGTGGTCATCGACATCCCGTTCGCCCTCCCGACGATCGTCGCCGGGCTCGTGCTGCTCGCGCTCTACGGTCCCACCAGTCCGTTGGGCATCAACGTCGTGAACACCGAGCGCTCGGTGTTCCTGGCGCTGCTGTTCGTGACGCTGCCGTTCGTCGTGCGCACGGTCCAGCCGGTCCTGATGGAGATGGACCGCGACGTCGAGGAGGCGGCCGCGTCGCTCGGTGCCAGCCGCTTCACGACGCTGCGCCGCATCCTGCTCCCTGCGCTCGCCCCGGCCATCACGGCCGGCGCCGCGCTCTCCTTCGCGCGCGGGATCAGCGAGTACGGATCGCTGGTCCTGCTGTCGGGCAACCTGCCCAACCGCACCGAGGTCGCCTCGGTGCGCATCCTGACCTACATCGAGAACGGCAACGAGGCCGCCGCGGCGTCGGTCGCGACGATCCTGCTGGTCGTCGCCCTGCTCGCGATCGTCGCGCTGCAGCTGGTCTCACGATGGGCGTCGCGTCGTGACTAGTCCCACCGTCCCCCCGCGCACGACGCGCCGCGAGCGCACCTCCGCCGGCCAGTGGCTCCGTCGGGCGATCGTCGCCGGATACCTGGTCCTGCTCGTCATCTGGCCGGTGTCGCTGGTCGTCGTCAAGACCTTCGACGGTGGACTCGCGAATCTCGAGCACGCCTTCTCCGACCCCCAGGTCACCTTCGCGCTGCGTCTCACGGTGATCGTCGCGGTGCAGGCGGTGCTGATCAACACGATCTTCGGCGTCGGCATCTCGCTGCTGCTGGTGCGCCACGAGTTCCCCGGCCGCGGCCTGCTGTCGGCGCTGATCGACCTGCCGCTGTCGGTGTCGCCTGTCGTCGTCGGTCTGGCCCTGCTGCTCGCCTACGGCACCACCGACGGACTCTTCGGGCCCGCGCTCTCCGACGCGGGCTTCCAGGTCGCGTTCGCGACACCCGGCATCGTCATGGCGACCGCCTTCGTCGCGCTCCCGCTCGTGATCCGCGAGATCGTGCCGGTGCTGCAGGAGATCGGCACCGAGCAGGAGCAGGCCGCCCGCAGCCTCGGTGCCGGCGGGTGGCAGACGTTCCGCCGCATCACGCTCCCCTCGATCAAGTGGGCGCTCGTCTACGGCGTCGTGCTGTCGCTGGCCCGCGCGCTGGGCGAGTTCGGCGCCGTCAAGGTGATCTCGGGCAACGTCGCCCTGCAGACCCAGACCGCGACCCTCACGGTCGAGGAGAAGTACCAGGACTTCGAGCAGGGCACGGCCTACGCGACCGCGTTCCTCCTCGCACTCATCGCGGTCGCGGCGCTCGTCGTCGTGACCTTCCTGCGACCCAAGGACGACCATGGGGATTGAGATCAGCGGGGTCAACAAGTCGTTCGGCGACTTCGTGGCCCTCCAGGACATCGACCTGAGCATCCCGACCGGTCAGCTGACCGCGCTGCTCGGGCCCAGCGGCGGCGGCAAGACCACCCTGCTGCGCATCATCGCGGGCCTGGAGTCGACCGACTCGGGCAGCGTCGTCATCGAGGGTCGCGACGCCACGGACCTGCCGGTGCAGAAGCGCAACGTCGGCTTCGTGTTCCAGCACTACGCGCTCTTCAAGCACATGAGCGTGCGCGACAACGTGAGTTTCGGTATCCGCATGCGGCCGCGGCGTCAGCGTCCTTCCGCCGCCGAGATCGACCGTCGTGCGGACGAG
>JALRKU010000299.1 GCA_023254755.1 Aeromicrobium sp.
CGACCGCGACGCCGCCGCCCGGCTCCTCGCGACCGTCGCCACGGGTGAGGTGCAGGTCGACGCGAACGGCCGTGGCCTGTCCGCGCCCGTCACCGACGGCGTCGCGCGCCTCGCCACCGTCCTGCAGGCCCTGCAGGAGCAGCAGCTCGCCGTCGTCGACGTCGGACTGCGCCGCCCGACGCTCGACGACGTCTTCCTCAGCCTGACCGGTCACGCGACCGCGTCGGACGCCGCCACCGACCAGAAGGACGAGGCCACCGCATGAACGCCACCCGGGTCGTGAGCGACGGCTGGGTCGTCGCCAAGCGCAACGTCATCAAGATCAAGCGGGTCCCCGAGATCCTCGTGTTCGTCCTGATCTCGCCGATCATGTTCGTCCTGCTGTTCGCGTTCGTCTTCGGCGGGGCGATCGACGCGGGCCAGGGCCTGAACTACCGCGAGTTCCTCATCGGCGGCATCTTCGCCCAGACCGTCGTCTTCGGGGCGACGTTCACGGGCGCCGGCCTGGCCGAGGACATGCAGAAGGGCATCATCGACCGCTTCAAGTCGCTGCCGATGTCACGGTCCGCGGTCCTGGTCGGCCGCACGACGTCCGACATCATCTACAACGTCCTGTCGCTCGTGATCATGGCGCTCACCGGGCTTCTGGTCGGCTGGCGCATCCGCGAGGGCGTGGTCGACGCGGTGGTCGCGTTCGGGCTGCTGCTGCTGTTCTCGTACGCGGTCAGCTGGATCATGGCCTGGGTCGGCCTGCTCGTGCCCAGCGTCGACGTCATCAACAACGCGTCGTTCATCGTCATCATGCCGCTGACCTTCGTGTCCAACGCGTTCGTGCCCGCCAAGGACTTCAACAGCGTCCTGCGGCCGTTCGTCGAGTGGAACCCGGTGTCCACGCTCACGCAGGCGTGCCGCGAGCTGTTCGGCAACGTCGACCCCGACCTGCCCGTTTCCGGTCCATGGTCGATGCAGCACCCCGTGCTGTACACGGTGCTGTGCAGCCTGGCCGTCGTGCTGGTCTTCGTGCCGTTGTCGGTGCGTCAGTACAGGCTGTCCACCAGCAAGTAGTCCCGATCCGGCGCCCGCTCGACCTCGCGGCGACAACACCGCGGGGCTCGGCTAACCTCAGGGGACTTGATCGAGCGCGGGGGTGCCGATGACGACGCTGGGTGGCCGGGGGGCCGGGTTCGACCGACGGACGTTCCTCGTCGGAGCTGCGGGGCTGCTCGCCTCGGCGTGCAGCGGGGGAGGCGGGTCGAGCGACCCCGCCGCGACCTCCAAGGGCCCCAACATCGTGCGTCCCGACGCCGGCACCGTGGTCACGCCCGACGACACCGCGGCCCTGGCCCAGCAGCTCAACGCGGCGCTCGAGGCGCGCGACGTCGACGCGCTCGTCAAGGTCATCGACCCCGAGGACTTCGCCCTCGCCGACGTCCGCAAGCGGTGGACCCGCCGCTTCGACAACTTCCAGCGGGTCCCCGTCACCGGCGAGTGGTACGTCGGGGTGCCGGCCGGCCGCACCCGCAACGCCGCCGGCGGAAAGGTCGAGTACAGCGGCAACCTGGTGTTCGCGCACCAGATCGACGGCTGCGACGGCCAGCAGGTGGTCGAGACCTACCGCGCCGACTTCCGCAAGGCCTCCGAGGACGCGCCGCTGGAGCTGCTGCACGTCGGGGAGCCCGAGGAGAGCTACGACCCGTCGTTCTGGGACGTCGCCGAGATCGACGTGATCGAGACGCCGCACGCCTACGTGGCGTTCCGCACCAAGGACGCCAAGACCGCCAAGTCCCACGCCGCGCGCATCGAGGCCGGCGCCAAGCGCGCCTTCGCGGTGATGCCCGACCCGCGCGGCGTCGACAAGATCTTCTACGCCCTCACCTGGCCGCAGATCGACGGACGGCTGTACGGCGGCGTGGCCGTCGGCGACGCCGACGCGCACGCGTACTACCACCCCTTCGTCGACCCGGCCGAGCTCGCCAAGGGCCAGAAGACCGCGGCGTCCGGCAAGGGACTGCCCAAGGCGACCGGTCGAGCCGGGCTGCACCAGGCGTCGCTGTCGCGGGCCGACTTCGTCGAGGTCGCGGCGCACGAGGGCGTCCACGTCCTCGCCAACCAGTGGTACGGCGGGTCGGGCACGCCCACGTGGGCCGTCGAGGGGCTCGCGACGTGGGGCGAGGCCGGCGCCGGCGCGCTGATGTCGCGTGACGGCGGGCGCATCCGGTCGTACTTCCGCAGCTTCGAGCCGCGGGCGCTGAAGGACTACGCCGAGTTCCACGACGGCGGACGCGAGTACGAGATGTACGCCTGCTCCGCCGCGGTCTACGCCTACCTGGAGGACCAGGGCGGCAAGGACGCCGTCTTCGAGGTGGCCGAGGCGTTCTACGGGTCCGAGGGGCGCGAGGCCGGCGCCAAGGCGCTCGGCCGGTCCGAGAAGGACCTGTTCGCCGCCACGCGGACCTGGCTGGGGGCATGATGCGACGCCTCGCAGCCCTCGCGACGGCGACGATCCTGCTGCTCACCGGGTGCACGGGTGGGGGAGACGACGAGAAGGGCCCGTCGATCCCCCTGCCCGACAAGGCGCCGTCGGCGCGCGGACCGGTCACGGGGCCCGCCCTCGAGCCCAAGGTCCTGCTCGCGGCCACCGACGAGCTGGAGGAGCAGGCCGGAGCCCTCGACACGGCCCAGGTCGAGAGGCGGTCGGGCGCGTTCGTCAGCGGTCGCACCGCCGTCGGCTACTCGGTCGACGACATCTCGGGCTACGACACGGTGTCCGGCGACAAGCTGTGGACCGCCAAGCTCGACCTCGGCGGCGGGACGGTCTGCTTCGTGACGCAGCCCGACCGCGCCGTCAAGCGCTTCACGGTCGTGTACGGCGAGGGCTCGTTCTGCCCGCACGTGGCGACGATCCGGGTCGAGGACGGCAAGGTCGTCAAGAAGTCCGAGGCCCTGGGCGAGCTCGGTGCCTCGTTCGAGGGCGAGCCCGCCGGCGGTACCGTCAACCACCTCTTCACGGTCAAGGGCACCGACTTCCTGGTCGACATGCGCGGCGTGGTGTGGAGGATGTCGGCCGCCGGCGACCCCGAGCCGGTCGCCCGGCTCGAGTCCGACCGGTACTTCGCCCTGCTGCCCACCCCCGACGGCAAGCGGCTCATCGGGTCCCGGCTCGGCTCGGGGTCCGACTGCCAGGTCGACGCGTACGCGCTGCCGTCCTTCGAGCCGCAGTGGTCGCGCGGCACGAAGGACCTGTTCCCCGACGTCTCCGAGGACTGCGTCATCAGTCCGGCCAAGGGCGACCCCGCGTGGCTCGCCCAGGAGACGAGCGACCGGCAGTACCTGGTGCAGGTCGATCCCGCGACGGGCGAGGTGCTGGGCCGGGCCGACGCGCCGAAGGATCGACAGAAGCCGATCGGCAAGGACGAGTTCGACGTCGCCAGCGCGGCGCTCCACCTCGACTCCACGCTCGGGCTGCCCGACGGAGAGATGATCTTCGCCCGCTCCGGAGGCATCACCCGGTACTCGCTGGCCACCGACGAGATCGCGTGGGAGCTGTCGCTGGACCAGCTCGAGCTCGAGAGCGACGAGGAGTTCCCGCTCACCACCGTGCTGCCGCAAGGCGTCACCGACGACGGCTACCTCATCGCGTCGGTGTCCAACGGCACGGCCGCCGAGGTCGTCGCGGTCGAGGTCGACTCGGGACGACTCGTGGGTCGCTGGGCGGTGCCCGCCGAGTACCGCAACGGCTTCCAGGTCGACCCCGGCCTGACCCTGTTCGGCGACGGCGTCATCCTCACCCGCAACTTCGAGCAGTGGGAGTACACCTTCGCGGACTACCAGGACCGGAAGGAGCCCGAGGGCGATCGGTTCGACATCGGCGTGTTCACGTTCCCCGAGCCCGGAGCGGCGCCCTCGACCAAGCAGGCCGTCCCCACCGCGGGACCGGTCGACACCGAGGCGACGTGGCGCGGCGGCATCGAGGCCCCCTCGCCCGACGCCACGGACCGCGAGGCCGGCGCGTTCACCGTCGGCGGCACGGTCGTCACCCACGCCGACGCGACCCTGACGGCCTTCAACGCCGCGTCGGGGAAGAAGGCCTGGTCGACCACGCTGGCCACCGGCGACGGGGCGAGCGTGTGCGCGACGCCCGCGCTGGACCGTGCGGTCCGCGGATTCGTGGTCAGCTACCGCGAGAAGGCCGGCGAGCGCTGCATGCACCTGGCGCGGGTGACCACCAGCACCGGGAAGATCAGTGACACCGCCGAGCTGGAGGCGTCCACCCAGGGGGTCAACAGCATCCTCGCGCACGAGGGCAGCATGTTCGTCATCACCGGCGACGGCGGCGTCGGCCGTCTCTCGCGGGGTGCGCTGACCCGCGAGGTCGAGCTCGACCGCCCGACTGCCCTCTTCTCAAGGGCCGCAGGCAGCGACGACCTCTACGTCGCGACCTCGTCGATCAAGGACGGCAAGGACTACGAGCTGTCCGGCTACCGTCTGCCGGCGTTCCAGAAGGTGTGGTCGGTCCGCGCCTCGAAGGTCTTCGGTCGCACGCGACCCCAGGGCTACGTCGTGCCCTGGCGCGGCAACGGGCTGATGGTCTCGGCGTCGTTCGGCGACGTGAGCGATCCCGACGCCGACGTCCGCGACGCCATCGCCGCCCTCGACCCCGCCACCGGGAAGGTCGCCGCCACCACGGGCCTGGTCAAGCGGGTCTACGGCGAGGACGACCTCGAGAAGTTCTCGCTCACCGGTGCCGTCGGTGCCGAGTTCGCCGGAGACGGGTTCGACGACGGCACGGTGGTCGTCGCCCAGTCCTCGGGCGTGGTCCGCTGGTCCCTCGCCGACGACTCGATCGTGTGGGCGACCGACCTGAGCTCGATCCTGCGCTCCATGGAGCGCGAGAAGCGGCAGTCGCAGACGGCCCCGTCGATCCACCTCGACGTCGTCGGCGGCGGCACGACCGTGCTCGCCACGCTCAGCAACGACACCGGCGTCGAGCTGATGACGCTCAAGGCCTCCGACGGCACCATCACGGGCCGGTGGAACGTCCCCGCGAAGCGCCGCAACGGTCTGCAGACCGACCCCGACGTCGTGCCGTTCAAGGGCGGCGTCGCGCTCTCGCACTCGGACTACGCGTGGGACTACGCCTTCGCGCAGCAGGACCGGGAGCCGCCGAGCACGACGCGCTACGACGTCGGCCTGTTCGGGCTGACGACGCCGAAGCGGGACTGAGCCGGTTCGGCGGCCCGGTTCGGCGCGGTTCGGCGGCCGTCCGGTTCGGCGCGGTGCCTCCCGCTGTCGCCGGCCTCGCGTAGGCTGGCACCCTTCCCCGCGACCGGCCCGTTGGGCACCCGAATCTGCCGTCTGTGGAGGCGCAACCCCCTGATGTCGAGCGACGCCGATTTCGTTCACCTGCACGTGCACACCGAGTACTCCATGCTCGACGGGGCGTCGCTGCTCGACGGCCTCTTCGAGCGCACGGCGCAGCTCGGCATGCCCGCCATCGCGATGACCGACCACGGCAACCTGCACGGTGCGTACGACTTCTACAGCAAGGCACGCAAGCACGGTGTGCAGCCGATCATCGGCATGGAGGGCTACCTCACCCCCGGCACCCATCGCAGCGAGCGCAAGCGAGTCCGCTGGGGCAAGGGCGACATCGCCGAGGAGGGCGGCAACGACGTCGCGGGCGGCGGCGCGTACACCCACATGACCATGCTGGCCTCGTCGACCGAGGGCATGCACAACCTGTTCCGCCTGGCCTCCATGGCCAGTCTCGAGGGCTACTACTACAAGCCGCGCGCCGAC
Organism: Aeromicrobium sp.; assembly: GCA_023254755.1. Taxonomy (GTDB): domain Bacteria; phylum Actinomycetota; class Actinomycetes; order Propionibacteriales; family Nocardioidaceae; genus Aeromicrobium. The sequence goes on from JALRKU010000299.1 coordinate 5,800, forward strand.
ATGGAGCTCCTCGAGCGGTACGCCAAGGGACTCATCGTCACCACCGGCTGCCCGTCGGGCGCGGTGCAGACCCGGCTGCGGCTCGGGCAGTACGCCGAGGCCCGCGAGACGGCGGCGCAGCTGCAGGACGTGTTCGGTCACGAGAACGTGTTCCTCGAGCTGATGGACCACGGCATCGACATCGAGAAGCGGGTCCGCGACGACCTGCTCCGACTCGGCAAGGACCTCGGCATCCGGCCGGTCGCCACCAACGACTCGCACTACAACAACCCCGAGGACGCCGACGCGCACGACGCCCTCATCTGCGTCGCCTCGGGCAAGCGCATCAACGACGTCAACCGCCTCAAGTTCGACGGCGGGCCTTGCGGTGCCTGACGGGCGAGGTTTGGGCGTCGAAATCGGGCGTTG
>JALRKU010000354.1 GCA_023254755.1 Aeromicrobium sp.
CCCAGAAGCGGTGGGTCTGCAGCAGCGACAGCAGCTGCAGCGTGCGGGCACTGGTTCCTGACATGTGATCCAGATTCTTCCACATTCCGGTCAGGAACTGACCGGAATCGTCCATATCGTCGACGACAACACCCACGAAGGACCCGGACGGACCGTCCACACCGACCCGAAGGAGACGTCATGACCACCACGATCGCCGAGCCGGAGGACCTGGCTCCCGCGCAGCCGATCGCCGGCCGCGCCCGCACGCTCGCGCTCTTCACGCTACTCATCGCGTCGGCCATGGAGCTGATGGACAGCACGATCATCAACGTCGCGCTGCCGACCATCGAGCGCGATCTGGGCGCCTCCGGCACCCAGCTGCAGTGGATGGTCGCTGCGTATCCGCTGGCCTTCGCGGTCGCGATGATCACGGGGTCGCGCCTCGGTGACCGGTTCGGACGCAAGCGACTGTTCGTCACCGGTCTCGTGCTGTTCACGGTCTGCTCGGCCGCCTGCGGCCTGGCACCCGACCCCGGCACGCTGGTCGCGTTCCGTGCCCTCCAGGGCCTCGGCGCGGCCGCGATGATCCCGCAGACGATGTCGTGCATCCAGGTCATGTACGCACCCCACGAGCGCGGCGCCGCGATGGCCGGCTTCGCCGCCCTGGCAGGCGTGGCGACCGTCTTCGGCCCGATCGTCGGCTCGCTGCTGACCGAGGCCGACGTCGCCGGCACCGGCTGGCGCTCGGTGTTCCTGGTCAACGTCCCGGTCGGGATCGCCGCCGTGGTCGCCGCGATCCGGCTCGTGCCGGAGTCCACGTCGGGACGGCGTCCCGGCCTGGACCCGGTCGGCGTGCTGATGCTCGCGGGTGGCCTGCTCGCCGTGCTGTACCCACTGACGCTCGGCCGCGAGCAGGGCTGGCCGACCTGGGTCTTCGCCCTGATGGTCCTGGGCGGCATCGTGCTCGCGGCGTTCGTGCGTTCCCAGCACCGTGCCGAGGCCGCCGGCGACGAGCCGATGGTCGCGCTGAGCCTGTACCGCCTGAGGTCCTTCGCCGGTGGCACCGCCGTCGTCGGCACGATGTTCGTGGCGCTGTCGGCCTACTTCGTCGGACAGACGGTGTACCTGCAGATCGGCCTCGGCTGGTCCGTGCTGAAGGCGGGTCTGACCGGTGTGCCGTTCGCCCTCACGACGGCCGTCGTCGCCGGGTACGCGGCCGCGGTGCTGGCCCCGAAGGTCGGTCGCCGAGTCGTCCAGTGGGGCGCGCTGGTGCTGGCCGCGGGATTCGTCGCCGTCGCGCTGACGGTGCAGCTCGCCGACCCCAGCACGTCGCCGCTGTGGTTCGCCCCGTCGTTCATGCTGGCCGGCGCCGGCTTCGGTCTGATGGTCGCCCCGATCGGTGCCTTCACGCTGGTCGACGTCCCGGTCGAGCAGGCCGGGTCCGCATCCGGTCTCTTCAACACCACGACGCAGCTGGCCAACGCGGTCGGTGTCGCGGTCCTCGGCACGCTGTTCTTCGAGGTCGCCGAGCGCGACGGCGGTCTGCCGGCCGACGCCTTCGGCCACGCGCTGCAGGTGGTGCTGGTCGTCGGCGCGGTGCTGGTCACGACGATCGTCGTCATCGCCCGTGCCCTGCACCGCGACGCCCCGGCGGAGCTGACCGGGTCGCACTGAGGCCGAAGGCCGACCGGGTCGCACTGAGGCCGAAGGCCGACCGGGTCGCACTGAGGCCGAAGGCCGACCAACGGGACTGAGGCCGGAGGCCGACCGGAGAGACTGAGGCCGAAGGCCGACCAACGGCGGCTGAGGTCAGTGGGGCGGGCGACTGCGGTCGCCCGCCCCGCGCTGCCGGGTGTGCTCGCGGCGAGTCGGTCAGCGCTGACTGTTTCCGTCAGGTTTCTCACACCGGGTGGCCGAGTCGCGGTCGGCGTTCGTACGATGCCCCTCATGGCTTCCGACGCTGCCGATGAGGAGACCCAGCCCGATCCGGGATTCGTCTCCGTCCCGCTCGCCGAGGGCCTCGAGCCCTCGCGTGAGGAGTGGGAGAAGGCCACCGCCGCCGTCCTGCGCAAGTCACGCCGGCTGGCGGACGACGCACCCGACTCCGACGTCTGGGGAGCCCTGGCCACCACGACGCTCGACGGCATCTCCGTCAGCCCGCTCGGCACCCCCGCGCTGAGCCGCGAGCTGCCCGACCCCGGCCTGCCCGGTCAGGCTCCCTTCACCCGCGGGGCGTCTGCGCTCCGCGGCCTCGACGGCGATGCCGGGGGTGGCTGGGACGTTCGCGGCTGGTTCGCCGATCCCGACGCGGAGCGCACCGCCGCCGACGTCACGACCGACCTCGAGAACGGCGTCAACTCGCTGTGGCTGTCCCTCGGCACCGGGGGCGTCCCCCTCGCCTCGCTGGCCGAGATCCTCGAACCGGTCTTCGTCGATCTCGCGGCCGTGGTGCTCGACGCACCGCACGAGCCGCTGGAGGCCGCGCAGGCCCTGGCCGACGTGCTCGCCGACAAGGCCGTCACCGCGGCCAGGGGCACCTCGTTCGGCTACGACCCCATCGGTGCCGCGGTCCGCGGCCACGGAGTCGTCGACCTCGACGTCCTCGTCGACATCGCCCGCCTCGCCGACCCGCTCGGCGTCACGGCGCTCACGGTCGACGGCACCGCCGTGCACGACGCGGGCGCGTCCGACGTGCAGGAGCTCGCGTGGTCGATCGCCACCGGCGCCCAGTACCTGCGCCTGCTGGTGGACGCCGGGTTCACCGCCGAGCAGGCGGTCGCGCTGATCGACTTCCGCTACGCCGCGACCGACCAGCAGTTCCCGACCATCGCCAAGCTCCGTGCGGCCCGCCGGCTGTGGACCCGCGTCCAGGAGCTCAGCGGCATCGCGCCGGTGGGCCAGTACCAGCACGTCGTGACGTCGCGGCCGATGATGTCGCGCTACGACGCCTACGTGAACATGCTCCGCACGACGGTCGCCACGTTCGCCGCCGGTGTGGGTGGCGCCGACGCCGTCACGACGCTGCCGTTCGACGAGCCGCTCGGCCTGCCCGAGACGTTCAGCCGCCGCATCGCCCGCAACACGTCAGCACTGCTGATCGACGAGTCGCACGTCGCCGAGGTCACCGACCCGGCCGGAGGCTCGCACGCGGTCGAGAAGCTCACCGACGACCTGGCCCGGGCGGCGTGGGCGTTGTTCGGCGAGATCGACGCGACCGAGAGCCTCGAGGCGGCGGTCGCCCTGGTGACCGAGCGCATCGCGACGACGGTGTCCGACCGCGCGCTGCTCGTCGCCAAGCGTCGGTGGCCGCTCACCGGCGTCAGCGAGTTCCCGAACCTGCACGAGGAGCCGGTCGAGCGCCGCCCGTACGCCGACGGACGTCCGACCGTGTTCCGCTACGCCCACGAGTTCGAGGCCATGCGCGACGACCGCGCCGCGGCGCCGGCGTTCCTGGCCACGATGGGCACGATCGCGCAGCACACGGCACGCGCCACGTTCGCGGCCAACCTGTTCGCCGCCGGCGGCGTCGACACCGTCACGGCGGGCCCGACCGACGACGTCGAGGCCGTCGTGTCCGCCTACCGCGAGGCCGGCACCCCCGCCGTCGCCTGTCTCTGCGGCACCGACGCCGCGTACGAGGAGTGGGGCGCCGAGCTGGTCGGCGCGCTACGCGACGCCGGTGCGGCGCACGTCGTGCTCGCCGGCAAGGCCGACGTCGGTGCCGACACCACCGCTGCCGCGGGCCTCGACGCCCTGGCCTTCCTGCGCACCGTACGAGAGGTCATCGCATGAGCATCCCGAACAGCTTCGCCGGACTTCCGCTCGATCCCGAGCAGCCGCACGTCGGCGATCCTGCCGCCTACGCCGCCGCGACCGACGGTGCGGAGCCGTGGACCGCGCCGGAGGGCATCGACGTCAAGGCCCTGTACACCGCGCAGGACCTCGAGGGGCTCGACGCGCTCGACACCTACCCGGGCCTGGCGCCGTTCCTGCGCGGTCCCTACCCGGCCATGTACACGACCCAGCCGTGGACGATCCGCCAGTACGCCGGCTTCTCCACGGCCGAGGAGTCGAACGCGTTCTATCGCCGCAACCTGGCGGCCGGGCAGAAGGGCCTGTCGGTCGCGTGGGCAGGGTCGGTGTCGCCCGACTTGCGGGGTTTGACATAGGCCGGAATGGAACCCAGCACATCATTACCGCCACCCGAGAACAGGAAGTGGCCGAACAGCCCGGAGCGCAGCGGCTGCC
>JALRKU010000047.1 GCA_023254755.1 Aeromicrobium sp.
TCGAACCGTAGACCTTTTCCTTACCATGGAAACGCTCTGCCGACTGAGCTAAAGGGGCAAGCCGACGACCCAGGTTACCCGGTCGATCGTCGGACACGAAATCGGGGTCAGCCGGTGGTCGCAGCGGCCATCCGCGACGGCCAGCGCGGACCCTCGTAGATGAACCCGGTGTAGCCCTGCACCAGGTCGGCACCGGCTGCCAGCCGGTCCCGGACGTCCTGCTGCGTCGTGATGCCGCCGACCCCGATGAGGGCCGTTCGGTCACCGACCCGGTTCCGCAGCCGCCGCAGGACCGCGGTCGCCCGGTCGGCCAGGACCGGTCCGGACAGTCCGCCCGCGCCCGCCGCGTCGACCACGGCACGGTCGGTGCGCAGGGACTCGGGCCGCGCGATCGTGGTGTTGGTGGCGCTGATCCCGTCGAGACCCACCTCGAGCGCCAGGTCCGCGACCGCGTCGACGTCGTCGTCGGCCAGGTCCGGTGCGATCTTGACGACCAGGGGAACGCCCCCGGACCTGCCGTGCGGGTGGGTCGCGCGGTCGGCGACCTCCTTGACGGCGGTCAGGATCGGGCGCAGCGCGTCGACGGCCTGCAGGTCACGCAGACCCGGCGTGTTGGGCGAGGAGACGTTGACGACCAGGTAGCTGGCGTAGGGCGCCAGCAGCCGTGCACTCTCGACGTAGTCGGCGACCGCGTGCTCGGGCTCGACGACCTTGGTCTTGCCGATGTTGACGCCCACGACGGCGTCGCGGCCGACCCGGCGACGGCGCAGGCGGTGCAGTCGTGACGCGACCTCGGCCGCCCCGACGTTGTTGAAGCCCATCCGGTTGACGATCGCGCGGTCGTCGAGCAGCCGGAAGAGTCGCGGCTGCGGGTTGCCCGGCTGCGGGCGGGCGGTGACCGTGCCGATCTCGACGTGGCCGAAGCCGAGGGCCAGCAGCCCGGGGACGGCCGCGGCGTTCTTGTCGAACCCGGCGGCCAGTCCGAAGGCGTGCGGAAAGCGCACTCCCATGACCGTGCGCGAGGCCGCCGTGGCGGGGAAGGCGGGCGAGACGAGGCGGGCGGCTCGCAGGAGCGGGAACGTGCGCTCGTGGGCCTTCTCGGGATCCATGCCGGCGAAGACGGTGTCGAAGAGCCTGGCGTAGACCACGGCGGCAGCCTACCGATCCGCCACCTGTGCCTGCTCGACGGGCAGCCGCAGCCGCAGGAGGGCGCCGCCCGACGCCGAGGGCTCGGCGCTCAGGCTCGCGCCCATGCGACCGGCCAGGCGGTACGCGATCGAGAGGCCGAGACCGGTGCCGACGGCGCGCTGCCCCACGTGCTTGTCACGCAGCGCGCCACGGTCGAACGCCCGCTCGCGGTCGTCGGCGTCGAGTCCGGGTCCGGTGTCGTCGACCTCGACCACGACCTCGGAGCCGGCGCGGCACCGCAGCGTGACCGTGCCTCCGTCCGGTGTCGCCCGGACCGCGTTCTCGACCAGGCCGTCGACCAGCTGGCGGAGCCGCAGCGGGTCGCTGTGCGCCGTCGCGGGAGTCGTCTCGATCCGCAGCTCGACACCGGCACGGGCGACGACCGCGGCCCACGCCCGGGCCACGTCGTCGAGCAGGTCCGCGACGTCGACGGCGACCGGCACGACCGTGAAGTCGTCGGCCTCGAGCCGGGCCAGCGCCAGCAGGTCGGCGACGAAGCGGTCGAGGCGGTCGGTCTCGGCCACCAGCGTGGCGCCGACGTCGGCGAGGTCGTCGTGGTCGATCGCGCCGTCGGCGAGCGCCTCGGCGTACCCCCGCAGCGCGGTCAGCGGAGTCCGGATCTCGTGCGAGACCGACAGCAGGAACTCGCGCTGGCGACCCTCGCTGCCCACGAGCGCCTGGTCGAGGGCGTCGATCGCCCGCCCGAGACCATCGACCTCCGCGACGTCGGACCGGGGCACCTCGACCCCGCGCTCGCCCGCCGCCAGGCGGTGCGCCGCGTCGGTGACCCCCGCGACGCTGCGGGCCAACCGGCGTGCCGCGAGGAGCGTGACGGCTCCCGCCGCGGCCAGGCCGAGCAGCAGCGCGACCACGACCCGACGCAGCAGCGCCGACGTCGCCGCGTCGACACCCTCGACCGGCTGCACCGCGATCGCCGAGAACCCGCGCGGGGCGGTGCGGCCCTCGATCAGGACCTCGGTGCCGTCGACCGACGCGGTGGCCGACAGCGTGCCGGTGGAGACGAGCTCGGAGACCTGGTCGGTGGTCAGGTAGTCGGCCGCCGGACCCAGCAGTCGTCCGTCGGGCCGCACCACGCCGTAGGCGCGGTCGTCGGACGCGACGGCCTGCTGCTGCGCGAGCCGGCGCGCCGCGGCGGGCGGGCGCTCGGTCAGCTGCTCGATGCTGGCCACCAGCTGACGTCTGGCCTCGTCGCGCGCGTCACCGCGCACCAGAGGCACCGTGAGCGCGAAGGTGACCAGGGCGACGGTGACGCCCCCGACCACCGCGACTCTCAGCAGGCGCCACGACAGGCGCGTGCTCATGGCGCCGCTCCCGAGTAGCCGACGCCGCGGTGCGTCCGGATCGGTGCGTCGGGACCGAGCTTGGCCCGCAGCTGCGCGACGTGCACGTCGACCGTGCGGCTGCCCGCGTACGACGCGGCGCCCCAGGCCGACGCCAGCAGCTGCTCGCGGGTGAGCACCGTGTTCGGCCGTCGCACGAGCGCCACGAGAAGGTCGAACTCGGTCGCCGTGAGCTCCACCGGAGCGCCCCGCACGGTGACCGCTCGGCCCGCGAGGTCGACCCGCACGGCTCCCAGCTCGAGCGAGGAGACGGCCGGGTCGCCGTCGGTCCGGCGCAGCACCGCGGCGACCCGAGCCACCAGCTCGCGCGGCGAGAACGGCTTGGTGACGTAGTCGTCGGCGCCGACCTCGAGGCCGACGATCTTGTCGATGTCGTCGTCGCGGGCGGTCAGCATGATGATCGGCACCTGCGAGGTGG
>JALRKU010000368.1 GCA_023254755.1 Aeromicrobium sp.
CGGCCACCAGCACGATGTCGCCGCCGTCGCCGCCGTTGCCGCCGTCCGGACCGCCGAGCGGCTTGAACTTCTCACGGTGCACCGAGACGCAGCCGTTGCCGCCCTTGCCCGCGCTCAGATGCAGCGTCACGCGGTCGACGAACGTCACCATGCGGAATCTCCTGTCGGTAGGAACACGTGAGGGGCGAGCCGCAGCCCGCCCCTCACCGTGGAATTCTGTGTCTTACTCGGCGAGCGACACGATGTTGACGACCTTGCGGCCGCCCTTCGTGCCGAACTCGACGGCGCCCGCCTCGAGGGCGAACAGCGTGTCGTCGCCGCCACGGCCGACGCCGGTGCCCGGGTGGAAGTGCGTGCCGCGCTGGCGGACGATGATCTCGCCGGTGCCGACGACCTGGCCGCCGAAGCGCTTGACGCCGAGTCGCTGTGCGTTGGAATCGCGGCCGTTCTTGGTGGACGCCGCGCCCTTCTTGTGTGCCATCTGTCAGATCCTCACTTGATCCCGGTGATCTTGACCTGGGTGTACTTCTGACGGTGACCCTGGCGCTTCTTGTAACCGGTCTTGTTCTTGTACTTCTGGATGACGATCTTCGGTCCCTTGGTCGCACCGAGCACCTCGGCGGTCACCTGGACCTTCGCCAGCTTGTCGGCGTCGGAGGTCACCGAGTCACCGTCGACGAGCAGGACGGCCGGCAGCGAGACCGACTCACCGACCGGGGCCTTCTGGTCGATCTCGATGACGTCGCCGACGGACACCTTCTGCTGGCCACCGCCACTGCGCACGACTGCGTACACCACGGTCATTCCTTTGATCGTTACGAACGTTGTTGCTGAAAGAGAAGTCTGGTGGGCGCACGCGACGGCACGCCGACGCTCCAGTCTACGGAGCCTCACCCGTGTCGGTCAAAACGGGGCCGGAGTCGCCCTCGTCACCCGAGGATGTCGCGGGCGCACGGCGGGACCGCGCCGACCTGGTGGCGCCGTCACCGGCGGACTCCTTCGGGGCCTTGGCAGCGTCCTGACCGCCCCCGCCGGACTGGCCGGAGCTCGTCCGGTCGGCCTGCGTCTGGTCGGGGCTGGACGGGGCCTCGTCGGACGGGGCCTGCTCCGGCGTGCGCTGCTCGCCCGGTCCGTCGGCCTTGCCCTGCTGGCGACCACCGTGGCCACTACCGTTCTGGCCACCACTGTTCTGGCCACCACTGTTCTGGGACCCGCCCTGCTCGCCGCCCTTGCCGCCACGGCCTCCGCGGCTGCGTCCGCCGCGGGCACCCCGACGCGGGGACTCCTCGCGCCTGGCCTCGATCGGGTGGTCGGCGATGGTGACCCCGCGGCCGTGGCAGTGCTCGCACTCGGTGCTGAAGGCCTCGAGCAGACCCGTGCCGATGCGCTTGCGCGTCATCTGCACCAGACCCAACGAGGTGACCTCGGCCACCTGGTGACGGGTGCGGTCGCGCCCGAGGCACTCGACGAGGCGGCGCAGCACGAGCTCTCGGTTGCTCTCGAGGACCATGTCGATGAAGTCGACG
>JALRKU010000401.1 GCA_023254755.1 Aeromicrobium sp.
GACATGAAGGCCTCCTGGGCGTGAAGCGGTTCCTCGATAGCTCCACTCCACACCGGGAGGCCTTCACCCCGCTACCAGTCAGACCGAGACGTCACACAATCTCGACCAACCTGGCTGGACATCACATCTAGTCCAGACCCAGCGCGTCGGCGAGGAGACCGACCTGGACCCGCAGGAGCGCGGACCGGTCGGTGATGGTGTCGGGGCCGTACTGGTCGAAGACGTCGAACGACACGGCGCCGAAGATTCCCGTCCAGACCGCGAAGCCGCGCGCCAGGAGCGTCGCGGGCATGGCCAGGCCGTACTCGCGGCGGATGGCGTCGAGGTCGGAGCGCACCGTGCGCGGCAGCGACCCACCCGGGTCGGCGACCTGCCCGGCGACGTACGCCTCCTCGATCAGCGCGACCAGCGCGACGACGACCCGTGTTCCCGGGTCGACCGTCTGGTCCCTGGGCGCCGCGTACCCCGGGACCGGGGTGCCGAAGATCAGCGCGTAGCGCGACGGCTCGCGCACCGCCCACGTCCGCACCGCCTCGGCGATGCGCAGCAGCCGCGTCCGCGGTGAGCCGGTGCCGACCGCCGCGTCCACCTCGTCGCCGAGCTCGTCGTAGGCGTCGACGATGAGCAGCGTCAGGAGCTCGTCGCGGCTGGCGACGTAGCGGTACACCGCCGACGACACGACGCCGAGCTCGCGGGCGACCGCGCGCAGCGACAGCTCCGCCGGACCGACGGTCGCCAGCTGCTCGCGGCCGATGCGCACGATCTCGCGCATCGTCTGCTCGCGGGCGAGGGCGCGGGGTGTCATGCCTGCATGGTGCCGGACGTGATCGCCGCACGCAAATGTGAGCAGTGCTCTTGCTTTATCGCATCCGAGGATGCATCCTGGAGAAACAGAGAGCACTGCTCACAGTTCAGGAGAAGCCATGATCGTCATCACCGGAGCCGGCCCGATCGGCACCACCATCGCCCGCCAGTACGCCGACGCCGGCGTCGCCGTCCGCGTCCTGACCCGGTCGGGGTCGGGCCCCGAGCACCCGCTCGTCGAGCGCCGACGCGTCGACGTCACCGATCCCGCGGCCGTGCGAGAGGCCCTGGCCGACGCGACCGTGGTGCACCACTGCGTGCACGCGTCGGCGTACCTCGCCGAGGTCTGGGAGCGCGAGCTGCCCGCGATGGAGCAGGTGGTGCTCGACGCCGCGGCCGCCGTCGGCGCGGTCGTCGTGTTCCCCGAGAGCCTCTACGCGTTCGACCTGTCGGGCGTCGTCACCGAGACCACGCCGATGAACGGCCGGCCGGGCAAGCCCGCGGTGCGCCGTGCGCTGCTCGCGGCCCGGGCGGCCTCCCCCGCGCGGACCGTCAGCGTCGTCGCGTCGGACTACTTCGGCCCCGGAGCCGGCGCAGCGGCCCATGCGGGTGACCGCATGGTCGGGCCCGCGACGAGCGGCAGCACCGTGCGTCCCGTCGGCGACGTCGACCAGCCGCACAGCTGGACCTACCTGCCCGACCTCGCCGCGGCGATGATCCGGGCCGCCGAGCTGCCGGCCTTGCCGGACCGGCTGCTGCTCGCCCCGACCTCCGCCCCGCGGACGCAGCGCGAGGTCGCCGAGGCCTACGCGGCCGCGGCCGGACGAGACCGCGTCCGGATCGCCCCGCTGCGGCCGTGGCTCGTCCGCCTCGTCGGCCGGTTCCATCGCGACACCGCCGGCATCGCCGAGATGCTGCACCTTTTCACGGCACCGCAGGTGATGGACTCCCGGGCGACCGAGGAGCTGCTCGGCCTGTCCCCCACGCCCTGGGACGTCGCGGTCAAGGAGACGGTCGACGCGGCTTCGCACTCCTGAGAGGGCGTCGGACGACGTCGACGGGACCGCCGCGGCGCCGGTCGCGGCCGTCGACCGGAGGTGCTCAGCGCAGGCCGGGGCGACGCGTCCAGACCGTGACCTGCTGGGAGGCGAACGGCACGGGAAGGTTCTGGACCTGGTGGGCCGCGGCCAGCTCGGCCTGCAGCTCGGCGACGCGTTGGCGCAGCGCATCGACCTGACGCTCCAGCTCGATGACCCGCTTGACCCCCTCGAGGCCGAGGCCCTCGGACGTGAGGCGGGCGACGGTGCGCAGCAGCTCGATGTCGCGCAACGAGTAGCGGCGACCGCCGCCCCCCGTGCGGCCCGCCTCGACCAGACCGAGGCGGTCGTAGGTGCGCAAGGTCTGCGGGTGCAGGCCCGACAGCTCCGCGGCGACCGAGATGACGAACACCTTCGCCTCGGGCCCCGGGGGCGTGAACGCGTCGCTCATCTCAGCTCACCGTCTCCTCGGAGTACAGGCCGTCCCGCGGGGTCGCGGGGCCGCGGGCCGCGCGCAGGGCCTCGACTGCCGCGCGCTCCTCGTCGTTCAGCTCGGTCGGCACGCGGACCTCGACGGTGACCAGCAGGTCGCCGCGCGAGCCGTCCTTCTTCGTGCCGCCCTTGCCCCGCGCCCGCATCGTGCGCCCGCTCGGCGTGCCGGCCGGGACGCGCAGGCGCACCGCGGGCCCGTCGAGGGTGGGCACCGAGATCTCGGCGCCCAGAGCGGCCTCGTCGAACGCGATCGGCACCGTGATGGTCAGGTCGTCGCCCTTGCGGCCGAACAACCGGTGACCCTCGACGTGGACCACGACGAACAGGTCGCCGTCGGGTCCGCCCCCGGCTCCGGGATCGCCCTTGCCGCGCAGCTTGATGCGCTGTCCGTCCTTGACCCCCGCCGGCACCTTGACCTGGATGGTCCGGGTCGACGGCGACCGACCCGATCCGTGGCACGTGGTGCACGGGTCCTCGACCACCATGCCGCGGCCGCGGCACTGCGAGCACGGCTCGGTCATGGCGAACACGCCGCCCGAGGCGCCCGTCTGCATGCCGCTCCCCTGGCACTTCGAGCACACCTTCGGCACGGTGCCGGGCTTGGCGCCCGTGCCGTGACAGGTCGGACACGCCTCGTCGGTGCTCAGACGAAGCGGCAGCGTGACGCCGCTGACGGCCTGCTCGAACGAGATCGTCGCCTCGGTCTCGAGGTCGTCGCCCTTCCGGCCGCGAGGCTGCTGCCGACCGCGGCCCCTGCCGCGACCGCCGAACATCCCGCCCAGCAGGTCGCCCAGGTCGAAGTCGGCCTGGCCGTAGCCGCCGCCCGGCTGACCACCGAAGCCGCCGCCGCCGAAGCCGCCCTTGAACTGACCGAACAGCGTGCGCTGCTCGTCGTACTCCTTGCGCTTCTCGGGCGACGACAGCACCGCGTAGGCCTCGGAGACCTCCTTGAAGCGTTCCTCGGCCGCCTTGTTGCCCGGGTGGGAGTCGGGGTGGTTGTCGCGGGCGAGCTTGCGGTAGGCCTTCTTGATCGCGGCCTGGTCGGCGTCCTTGGACACCCCCAGCACCTTGTAGAAGTCCTTGCTCGCCCAGTCACTGGCTGCCACTCACACCCCTCCTCTCGGGAATTCGTCGGTCGTTCAGTCGTCGGCGCCGGACTCGCCGGTACCGGGCTCGTCGGCGGGCGCCGACGCGGGGTCGACGACCCCGACCGTGGCCGGCCGCAGCACGCGGTCGCCCACCCGGTAGCCGACCAGCATGACGGTGTCGATCGCGGTGACGTCGACGTCGGCCGACTCGCCCGCGTGGAACACCGCCTCGTGCAGCTGCGGGTCGAACGGGTCGCCCTTCGCTCCGAAGGCCTCGAGCCCGAACTTGGTCGCGACGGCCTGCACGGAGTCGGCGACGGACTTGAAGCCACCCTCCAGCTCGCCGTGCTCGGCCGCCCGGCCGATGTCGTCGAGCGTCGTGAGCAGGGCCTGCAGCACGGCCGCCTCACCGCCCTTGCGGACGGTGTCGCGGTCGCGATCGACCCGGCGCTTGTAGTTCAGGTACTCCGCCTGGAGTCGCTGCAGGTCGGCGGTGCGCTCGGCCAGCTGCTCCTCGAGCGTGGGCTCGGCAGCGGCCGCCGGCACCTCCACGCCCTG
>JALRKU010000427.1 GCA_023254755.1 Aeromicrobium sp.
CACCGGCGACCGCGACGCCCTGCAGCTGGTGAGCCCCACCACGACCGTGCTCTACCCGCGCAAGGGCGTCTCCGATCTCGCGCGCATGACGCCCGCCGCGGTCGAGGAGAAGTACGGCGTCACGCCCGACCACTACCCCGAGCTGGCCGCACTGGTGGGCGAGACCAGCGACAACCTGCCGGGTGTGCCGGGCGTCGGGCCCAAGACGGCCGCCAAGTGGATCAACCAGTACGGCAGCCTGGGGGCCCTCGTCGACGACGTCGAGGCGATCCCGGGCAAGGCCGGCCAGTCCCTGCGCGAGCACCTCGACGACGTGCTGCGCAACCGACGCATCAACGCGCTCGTGTGCGACCTCGAGCTCGAGGCGCGTCCCAACGACCTGCGCTTCACCACGGACTGGAACCGCGACGCGATCCACCAGGTCTTCGACTCGCTGGAGTTCGCCGCGCTGCGCACCCGGCTGTTCGAGTACCTCGGCGGGGGAGACGAGTCGGCGTCGGCGGACTCGGCGGTCGAGGTCGACGTCACCCGCCTGACCGGGGGCCAGGTGAAGGCCTGGCTTGCCGAGCACGCGGTCGACACCGTCGGGCTCGAGGTCAGCGGCGTCCTGCGTCCGGTCGGCGCCCGGGCCGACGCCGTGGCGATCGCGACCGCCGACGGGCACGGAGCCTGGATCGACACGAGTGCTCTCGGCCCCGACGACGACGCCGCCCTGGCGGCGTGGCTCGCCGACCCCGACCGTCGCAAGGTGATGCACGACGCCAAGGGTCAGGCGCACGCGCTGCTCGCCCAGGGCTGGACGCTGGCCGGGCTGTCGGCCGACACCGCGATCGCCGCGTACCTGGTCAAGCCCGACCAGCGGGCCTACGACCTGGCCGACCTGTCGGTCCGCCTGCTGCACCGCGAGCTCACCGCCGGCGCCGACGACGGCGGTCAGCTGTCGTTCGACGACGACACGGCCGGCGCCGACGAGTCCGTCCAGCGGGCCCGCGCGGCGCTCGACCTGTGGGGCGTGCTCGAAGAGGAGCTGGAGTCGCAGGAGTCGGCGGCACTGCTGCGCGACGTCGAGCTGCCGCTGCTCGGCGTGCTGCTCGAGATGGAGCGCGACGGCATCGCGATCGACACCGGTCACCTCGAGGCGCTGCACTCCGAGTTCACCGACGGCGTGCAGGGCGCCGCCGAGGAGGCGTACGCGGTCATTGGGCGCGAGGTGAACCTCGGCTCGCCCAAGCAGCTGCAGGAGGTGCTGTTCGACGAGCTCGACATGCCCAAGACCAAGCGCACCAAGACCGGCTACACCACCGACGCCGACGCGCTGCAGTCGCTGTTCGCCAAGACCCAGCACCCGTTCCTCCAGCACCTGCTCACGCACCGCGACGTCATCCGTCTCCGGCAGACGGTCGAGGGGCTGCAGAAGACGGTCGCCCCCGACGGCCGCATCCACACCACGTACTTCCAGACCATCGCGGCGACCGGCCGCCTCAGCTCGGCCGACCCCAACCTGCAGAACATCCCGATCCGCACCGAGTCGGGTCGCCGCATCCGCCAGGCGTTCATGGTGGGCGACGGCTACGAGACGCTGCTGACGGCCGACTACAGCCCGATCGAGATGCGGATCATGGCGCACCTGTCCGAGGACGACGCGCTGATCGAGGCGTTCCGTTCGGGTCACGACTTCCACACGGTCATGGCGGCCAAGGTGTTCGAGCGCGAGCCCGACGACATCGACGGCGGCCTGCGCGCGCGCATCAAGGCCATGAACTACGGCCTGGCCTACGGGTTGTCGGCGTTCGGCCTGAGTCAGCAGCTCGGCATCGACACGAGTGAGGCGCGCGCGCTGATGGACGACTACTTCGAGACGTTCGGCGGGGTGCGCGACTACCTCGAGAGCGTCGTCGACGAGGCCCGCGGCACCGGCTTCACCGCCACCATCATGGGTCGCCGCCGCTACCTGCCCGACCTGCTCAGCGACAACCGTCAGCGCCGCGAGATGGCCGAGCGCATGGCGCTCAACGCGCCCATCCAGGGCACTGCGGCCGACATCATCAAGGTCGCGATGCTCGGCGTGCAGCGTGCGCTGGTCGCCGCCGACCTCCGCTCACGCCTCCTGCTGCAGGTACACGACGAGCTCGTGCTCGAGGTGGCCTCCGGCGAGCTCGAGCAGGTCGAGAAGATCGTGCGCGACGAGATGGCCGGCGCCGCCGACCTCTCCGTCCCGCTCGACGTCTCCGTCGGCACCGGCCGCACCTGGTTCGACGCCGCTCACTGAGCCGGACGGGGTTCCACGGAGTTCACGCAGTTCGGGTAGCCCTGGCTGCCGGAAGTGCGTGATCTTGCGCCCACGTGGTGGATGTGTGGACAGGGCCGTGACGGCGGGGCGTTTCTGGGCTAGGTTCCGTGGGCATGAGATTCGGGGGGATCTTCCTGGTGACCGCGGCCTTGCTGCTGTCGGCCTGCTCCGGTGAGCCGGAGCCCAAGGAACCGACCACGACGCCGAAGCCGGCGCCCACGTCCACTGCGACGCTTCCGGCGATGCCGGACCAGGCGAAGGAGGACGGGGCCAATGGCGCTGCCGCATTCGCGGCACATTGGATACGTGTCTCCAACTTCGCTGCCGAGACTGGGGATGTCGAAGAGCTGAAGCGCCTATCAAGCCCGGACTGCGAAGGCTGCGAGAGGTACATCGAGCTCTACCGAAGCACCTATGCCGCGGGAGGATACTTTCGCGGCGGTGAATGGGTCCCTGGCGACGCACGTGTCGCCAAGACAGACCTCGGATTCATCGTCAAGACGAAGGTGACATGGGAGGAGTCGCGGTTCCGGACCAGCAGCGATGAGCAAGAAGATGTTGGCGAAGCAGGTGGCGACGAGTTGACGTTCGACATCCGTGACGGGCGGGTGCATCAAGTCGCTTCGGGTGTCGAATGACCCCGCTCGCGCGTGTCATCGCGACGCTTGCAGTGATCGTGACGGCCATCGGGATCGGCTCCTCGGCACAAGCGGGCGTTGACGGGAGACCGAGCCCGAGGAACCCCGACGTCGTGTTCACCGGGATCAACTTCCGTCCCCCGATTCAGGGCGACAAGGGAACGGATCGGTGGACGAGCCGTCCGTACACGCCGCCCCCCAACTTCTCCGTCTGCCCCGTCCGTCCCGAGATCGGCAATTACGGGTGCCGAACCGATCAGCCTGACGACGACGAGGCGGAGCTGACCGAGGGTGATGTGCTGCGGGCGGTGCGGGAGATCGGGTTGCCGCGGTTGGAGGTGTCGATCCAGCCGGGGGAGCGGACGTTGGTGAATGCGCGGACGATCTTCTCGACCGAGCCGGTGCCGTTCGCTCGGTCGGTGACGTTGGTCGGGTTCGACGTGGATCTGGAGGCGACGCCGTCGTCGTTCACGTGGCATCACGGTGATGGGACGAGTGCGCGGACGACGGAGGCGGGGCGTCCGTATCCGGCGTTCGACGTGACGCATCGGTATCGGGCTCCGGCGGATGTGGTGAAGCCGCGGGTCGATGTGTCGTATCGGGTGCGGTATCGGGTCGATGGTGGTGCGTGGTCGACGATCGGTCAGACGATCACGGCGGCCGGGCCTGCGGGGGAGCTCGAGGTTCGTGAGGCCGCTCCCGTGCTCACCGCCCCCTGATCCACGGCGCTGATCCACGGCGCTGACCCACGGCGTTGATCCACGACCCAGATCGCGCCTGCGCCGTCGGACATCACGCAGTTCGGGTAGCCCTGGCTACCCGAACTACGTGAACTCCGTCCCCCAGGTCCACGCAGCCGCGCGAGTGTCGTCGGTCCGAACCACAAGCTGGTCCGGGCACGTGTCACACGGTCTGGCGTGGGCGTCGTTGGGGGAGGAACCACGAGGCGACGGCGACGGAGGCGGAGACGCACGTGACCGTCACGACGAGCCCCGTCAGGTGCAGGTCGAAGCCGTAGGAGATGGCAAGCACCGCGGCCGCGCCGACCCACAGCAGGGCTGTGACGCCGTGCGAGTGGCGGGCCAGTGCGTCGAATACCAGCAGGTGCACGACCGCCAGGACCGAGCCCGACAGCGCGAACAGCCACAACCGGCCCTGGACCTCCTCGTACTGCGACCCACCCACGACCGCCAGCGCGACCGGTTGCAGCAGCCACGTCGCCGCGACGGCGGCCGCGCCGAACGCCGCGACGAGGCCCGCGGCACGCACCTTCGCAGCGGTCGACGTCGCGCGCGCGAGGTCGGGGAACAGCACGACGCTGATGAATTGCGGCATGAACAGCGCGGCCTTCGTGAGGATCAGACCGGCGGCGTAGAGACCGCTCACGTGCTCATCGAAGCGGTTACGCGCGATCAGGGCATCGAGGCTGCTCAGCACGAAGTAGGCGAGCAGGGCGTGCGTGCCGAGGAACGCCTCGGCCACGAACGGACGACGGCTGATGACCTCGCCCGTGTGCCCGTGGGCGCGCATCACCGGCAGACCCACGACCACCGGAGCGAACGCGCCGACCAGGATCCCGATCATCGCGCTGGTCGCCGACGGCTCGATCAGCAGCGCGACGACGCCACCCACGAGCCGGCCGAGACCGTTCGCGACGTAGATGGCCGACAACGCCCGCCACCGACTCGAGCCCTGGGCCACGCCGGCGGCCGCTCCCATGACGGTCAGCGGGACCAGCGTCAGGCCACACAGCACGACGGCCCAGTAGGTGTCGAGCTTGAGGATCGGAGTGAGGGCGACGGTCGAGAGCGCGACGGCACAGCCGGCGACGCCACCCGCCACGAGCATGACCCGTTGCACCACCGCGACGACGTCGTCAGCCTGCTCCGGCGCGACGGAGAGTCGTCGGGCGGTCGCGGCCTGGAGCCCGAGCGAGAGCACGTTGCCGATCAGCAGGATGCCGAGCAGCGCGGTCAACGCGCCGAGCTCGGCCGGGACGAGCAGTCGCGCCGCGGCGACGCTGAACCCGTAGACGACGACGTTCGAGACCATCATCGCCGCGGCCACCAGCGTCGCGCCGCGAAGACCGGCGCGCTGGTCTCGCGAAGTCACCCGGACACCCTAACCACCGCGTGGTGCACCCGTGGCCTGCAGGACGACCGGGCGGCCCGCTGGGCTGCGCCGACGACCTCGGCGCACGGCCTAGGGTGTCGCCGTGGAGTCGTGGCGTCGCGGGATCGTGCCGGCCTGGTCGGCGCTGCTCGCGATCGCCGTCGGACTGCCGTGGTTCCGTGGCGGCTACCTGCTCAGCTACGACATGGTGTGGGTCCCGCACCTCGACCTCGACCGTGCCGACCTGTGGGGCCTCGGATCGGCGCTGCCGCGCGCAGTGCCGTCTGACGCCGTGGTCGCGGTGCTCGGTGCAGTCGTCGACCCGGCCGTCGTGCAGCGCGCCGTTCTCCTGCTGGCGCTGGTCGCGGCCGGTGTCGGCGCCGGCCGCCTCGTCGCCGGACTCGGCCTGCTGCCGCAGCTGGTGGCGGCGACGTTCGCGCTGTGGAATCCCTACGTCGCCGAGCGGCTCGTGATGGGGCACTGGCCGCTGCTGATCGGGTACGCCGCGCTGTTCTGGCTCGTCGACGGGGTCCAGCACGAGCGGTGGGGCGCCGTCGCGGTCGCTCTGGTGGCGACGTCGTTGACTCCCGTCAACGGGCTGATGGGGCTCGTGGTCCTCGTCGTCGTCTCCCGCAGGTTCGTCCTGCCGGTCGTCGCGGCCACCGTGGTCAACGCGCCGTGGATCGTGGCGTCGCTGGTCAACCGCGGCGCGGTGGCCCCCGACTCCGGCGGGATCGAGGCCTTCGCGATCCAGCCCGAAGGACCCCTCGGGCGCGTCGGAGCCGCGTTGTCGCTCGGAGGGATCTGGAACACCGAGGCCGTGCCGACGTCGCGCGACCTGCCGATCGCCACCGTTATCACGGCCCTGCTGTGGCTCGTCGCCGTCGTCGGTGCGGTGCGGATGCGTCGCTCCCGGACGACCGGGTCGGGCGCGCTGCTCGTGCTCGGCGTCGTCGGTCTGCTCCTGTCGACCGTCGGCTGGTGGGCCGGCGGCGTGATGGAGGCGGCCGTCGAGGTGCTCGGTCCCGTGGCCCTGCTGCGCGACGGCACGCGGTGGCTCGCGCTCCTCGCCGTTCCTCTCGTCGTCGCGCTGGCGCACGGGACCCGGGCCCTGCTCGACCGCTGGGACGGCACCGGCCTGCAGGCGGTGCCGTTGCTGGTGGTGCTGCTGCCCGTGGCAGCACTGCCCGACCTGGCACTGGGCGTCGACGGTCGCGTCACCCCCGTCACGTATCCGGCGGACTGGGACCGCGCACGGGCGGCCGTCTCGTCCGTCGACGTGCCTGGTGACCTGCTGGCGCTCCCGTTCACCATCTACCGCCAACCGGGGTGGAACGAGGGGCGCAAGGTGCTCGACCCCG
>JALRKU010000436.1 GCA_023254755.1 Aeromicrobium sp.
TATTTGCTTCCCATGCGGATGGCGCCGTCGAGGCGGATGGTCTCGCCGTTCAGCATGGGGTTCTCGACGATGTGCCGAGCCAGCTGGGCGTACTCGGCCGTGTGGCCCAGACGGCTCGGGTGCGGCACCTGCTGGCCGAGCGAGCGCTTCGCGTCCTCGGGCAGGCTCGCGAGGAGCGGGGTGTCGAACAGGCCGGGAGCGATCGTCACGACGCGGATGCCGATGGTCGACAGGTCACGCGCGATCGGCAGGGTCATGCCGACGACGCCGCCCTTCGACGCGGAGTAGGCGGCCTGGCCGATCTGGCCGTCGAACGCCGCGACCGACGCGGTGTTGACGATGACGCCGCGCTCCTCGCCGACCAGGTCGAGCGCCGCGATGCGGGCTGCCGCGAGACGCAGCACGTTGAAGGTGCCGATGAGGTTGATCTCGATGATCCGCTGGAACTTCTCGAGCGGGTAGGGCGTGTTCTCCTTGCCGACCGTCTTGATCGCGTCGCCGGTGCCGGCGCAGTTGACGACGATCCGCAGGTCGCCGAGCTCGGCGGCGACGTCGAGCGCCGCGTTGACGGCGGCCTCGTCGCGCACGTCGGCCGGGGCGAAGCGGACGCCGTCGCCGAGCCGAGCAGCGACCTCGTCACCGGGCGAGCCGGGCAGGTCGATGATGACAGCCTTGCCGCCCGCCTCGACCAGGGCCTCGACGGTGGCCAGGCCGAGGCCGGAGGCCCCTCCGGTCACGACGGCGACGGTGTTCTTGACGTCCATGGATCACTCTTCCTCTGGGCTGACGGAGTCGTCGGTGGACAGCAGCACCGCGTGGGCGAGCCGCTTGAGCTTCTCGACGTGGTTGTCGAGGGTTTGGGGGCGCTGGTCGAACGCCGTCGTCATCGCGATGCCGCGCAGGCTCGTGTGCAGCACGTCGCGGAACACCGGGAACAGCGGGTGGTCGGCCAGGTCGGCGCCGAAGTAGTGGACCGAGTCCTCACGGATCACGGCGCCGAGGCGCTGCTCGGCGGGCAGGAGCGCCGTCCGCAGGTCCTCGTGGACGCGCGACGCGACCCACAGCTCGGTGGCGGCCCAGAAGTAGGGCTGACGGTAGCTGCGGCCCAGGGCGTCGATCGCGGCGTCGATGCGCTCGGCCGGTTCGGCGGGCCAGTCGATCGTCTCCCGGGCCTCCGACATCCGCTCGGTGGCGAGGTGGTGCGCCGCGGCGAGCAGCAGGTCGTCGCGGGACGGGAAGTGGTGCAGCAGGCGACCGCGCGAGACGCCTGCGCGTTCCTGGATGCGCAGCGTGGTGGCCTGGGCATAGCCCTCGGAGATCAGGACGTCGACCGCGGCGTCGAGGATGACGCGCTGGACCTCGCGGCTGCGCTCCTGCTGGGCGCGGGCGGGGACCTCGGTGCTCACCTGCGCGAGCGTAGGCCCCTCACATCTATCCGGTCAACACTGACTGGTTTCTTCTCCGCGTCACGCACTGCGGTGACCTGATCGGGCAGATACCGTGAGTCGTGCCCTGGAGACACACGCCGGCCTACCAGCCCGCGGACCTGACGACGTGCGACCGTGAGCCGATCCACGTCCCGGGCGCGATCCAGCCACACGGCGTGCTCCTCGTCGTCGACGCCGAGACCTTTCGTGTCGTCATGGCCTCGGCCACTGCGAAGTCGTACCTGGGCACCTCACGCGGTGACGTCCTCGGCGCATCGCTCGACGAGCTGCTGGGCGACGAGGCCGGTCGTCGCGTCGTGGCCGCCCTGGGCCAGCGGCAGCTCGACGAGGCACTGCACCTGCGCCTGGACGGCACCCGCGGGGAGTGGGCGGGCCAGGACGTCGACGTCCTGCTCCACCGCTCGGGGCACCGGTTCGTCGTCGAGATCGAGCCCGGGGCCGAGTACGACACCCTCATCGACGCCTACCGGCTCGCCCGCGCCGCCACTACGCGGCTCACGGCGACCAACGACGTCACGGGACTCTGTCACGCCCTGGCGAGCGAGATCCGCCGGCTGAGCGGCTTCGACCGGGTCATGGTCTACCGGTTCGACGCCGAGTGGAACGGCGAGGTGGTCGCCGAGGACCGCCGCGAGGACCTGAACTCCTTCTTCGGCCTCCACTACCCCGCCAGCGACATCCCCGCGCAGGCGCGTCGGCTGTACACCGTCAACTGGTCGCGGCTCATCGCCGACATCGGGTACCTCCCGGTCCCCCTCGACCCGATGCTCGATCCCGACACCGACAAGCCGCTGGACATGTCGTTCTCGGTGCTGCGCAGCGTGTCGCCCATCCACCTCGAGTACCTCTCGCACATGGGCGTCACGGCATCGATGTCGGTCTCGTTGGTCGTCGACGGCCAGCTGTGGGGCCTCGTCGCGTGCCACCACTACTCCGGCCCCCACCGCCCTCCGTACGAGGTCAGGGCGGCCAGCGAGTTCGTCGGCCAGGTCGCGGCCCAGCTGGTGGGTGAGCGGGTCCGTGCGACCGAGCGGGTCCGGCAGATGGACGCCCAGCGGTCGGTCGCGCGACTGATGGCGGACCTGGTCGCCGATCCCCTGCCTCCGCACGACGCCCTGATGGCGAGCCCGGCCGTTCTCGAGCTGGTCGAGGCGACAGGTGTCGCCCTGCACGCCGAGGGTCGTCTGCTGACGGCCGGTGCCGTCCCGCCCCCTGCCGTCATCCACCGCATCGCCGCCACGCTCGAGCCCGACGGTCGGGTCCGGTCCAGCGACAATCTCGCGGCGCTCGACCCGTCGCTGGCGGGCCACGACGACGTGGCCGCCGGAGCGCTCTGCGTCTCCACCACCGCCGAGCGGTGGTTGCTGTGGTTCCGCCCCGCGCAGGATCGCGTCGTCGACTGGGGTGGCGACCCGCACAACAAGGCCCTCGCAGCCGCCGAGGGCCCCGAGGTCCGGCTCAGCCCGCGCCGGTCGTTCGAGAAGTGGCGCGAGGTCGTTCGGGGTCGCAGCGAGCCCTGGTCCGAGTGGCAGCACGAGGTCGCCGAGCAGCTGCGCGCCTCGGTCGCGAGCCTGCTCGTGCAACGGTCCCGCGAGCAGATCACGCTGGCCGAGACCGTCCAGCGCCAGGTCGTCCTCGGCCGCTCGCCCGAGGTGCCCGGATTCGAGGTCGGCGTGCAGTACCGGCCGGCCGCTCACAACCACCTCGGCGGCGACTGGTGCGATGCCGTCAAGCTGCCCGACGGTCGCGCGGCGTTCGTCGTCGGCGACGTCGCAGGGCACGGTTTCCGCGCCGCCAGCACGATGACGCAGATCCGCACGGCGGTCCGCGCCTATCTCCTCGAGGGACACTCGCCCGGCAGCTGCCTCGACAAGCTCGACCACCTGGTGGCGTCGACGATGGACGGGGTGACCGCCACCGCAGCGGTCCTCGTGGTCGACGTCGCGACGGGTGACGCCACGGTCGCGTCAGCCGGCCATCCGTCACCGCTGTTGGTCCACGACGGGGTGGCCGAGTCCGTCGACGTGCCGACCCGCCCGCTCCTGGGCGTGGGGGTGCCCGACCGTTCCGAGACGACCCTGAGCCTTCACGACCAGATCGTCGTGATGTTCACCGACGGCCTCGTCGAGCGGCGTGGCACGGACCTGGACCACTCGGTCGACGCGTTGGCACGACTGGTGGCGAGTGGGCCCGGCGACGCAGGGCTCGACGTGTGGTCCGAGGCGCTGCTGACATCGGTCGACGCGCCCGACGCCGAGGCGGCCGACGACCGGACGCTGCTGGTGCTCAGGCGGCGTGCCGAGCGCTGACCGCGGAACCTCGCGCCGATCGCACGACGCCGGCCATCGCGACCACCGCCGGACCGCCGTGCAGGTACAGGGCGAACAGCCACCACGGCACTCCCAGCACGTCGGGATCGCGGTAGTCGAACATGCCCGCGATCGAGACCAGCCCCTCGACGGCGGGACCCGTCAGGGCGAGCAGCGCGGAGGCGAGGACGACGGTCCTGCGCGGCGCCGAGGTGACGGCGACCCGTCCGATCCAGGTGACGACCAGGACGACGGTCAGGAGCGTCCCGTGGGTGTCGCCCCACTGCCCCGTCGCCCAGTAGGCGATCTCGAACAGCACGACCGCGAGGACGAAGGGCCACCACGTCTCGACCTCTGACCTGCTCGGAAGCATCGCGGCCAGTGCGAGCATCGCGACGGCCGCGGCGGCGAACATCGGCACGACCCACACGGTCTGTCCGTCGATCTGGGGCCGCCAGTGGTGCACCAGGGTGTCGGTGCCGACGTGGAGGACGTGGTCTCCCGCGACCAGCGCGGTGGTCACCAGCAGGACGAGGGTGACGACGCGTGAGGACCAGGGCACGACCGCGAATTTACCCGTGGGTCATATAGCGGTCAACGCTGCGGCTCACGAGATGACCGGCGTCACCGCGTCGTCACCATCGGCGAACACGCGAGCCGGGACGAGGAGCAGGGCGACGGCCGCAGCCACGGCCGACAGGGCGCACACGGCCCAGACCGTGACGTAGCCGTGCAGCGGCGCGCTCACGCTGCCCTCGGTGTCGATCGACCCGGTCGCCGACAGCGCGATCGCGAAGATGCTCGACGCGATCGCGCCACCGATCGTCTTGGTCGTGTTGGTCATGCCCGTCGCGAAACCGGTGCGGTCGGCCGGCGCCGCCGCTGCGGCAGCCGACGGCAGGGCCGCGACGAGCGCGCCGGAGCCGATCCCTGCGACCGCCATGTTGACGACCGCCTGGACCACCGAGTCGTGCAGCGGGATCCACAGCGCGTACCCGGCTGCCACGAGTCCGCACGCCCCGAGCAGGGCGCCACGCGGTCCGAGCGCGCGCGCCGCAGCCGGCAGCAGGAGCGCACCGATCACCAGCGACCCGACGTACACGCCGATGAGGTTGGCGACGGCGGACGACGAGACGCCGAGTCCGTACCCGACCGACGGATCGGTCTGGGCGTACGTCGAGAGCGGGATCTGCGCGCCGAGCACCGACATGCCGAACAGGAACGCGGTCAGCTGAACGGGCCACTGGCCCGCGGTGCGCAGCAGACGCACGTCGACCAACGGTTCTGGGGTCCGGAGCTCGTGGCGGCCGAACGGCACCATCAGTGCCAGCCCCAGGACGATCGTGGCCCAGGCCCACGGGCTCGACGGGCCGTCGACGCGCACCAGCACCAGTCCACCCATCAGCACGCCGATCGCGAGCGACAGCCACGCGAAGCCGCCCCAGTCGACCGATCCCTCTGCCTCCGGTTCGGCGGGTGCGACGCCGAACCACACGGCCAGCAGGCTGAGGGTGACCGCGACCGCGGGCACCGCGAGCACGAGCGTCATGCCGACCTGCTCGACCAGTGCACCGGCGGTCAGCGCACCCGCGATGACGCCGATCTCGAGCGCCGCGACCAGGAAGGCCGCAGCCCGACGTGTCAGCCGGGCCTGCTGCCCCGTGCCCGCCGTCCGACGATGGATGATGCTGATCTCGAGCGGCAGCCACACGACGTAGAAGCCCTGCAGCGCCCACGCGATCAGGAACGTCGCGAAGTTCGGCGAGAAGGCCACGGCCCACGACGCGACCGCCGTGACCACCGTCGTTCCCAGCAGCACCTGCCGGTGGCCGACGAGGTCCCCCAGCCGCGACAGCACGGGGACGACCAGCGCCGCGACGACGAGCTGGGCCGCCTCGAACCAGTTGACGCTGGCCTCCTGGATGGTCAGGTGATCGGCGATCTGCGGGAACAGCGGCGTGTAGTAGCCCTGCAGGACGCCGCTGGCGATCTCGACGCAGACCAGGAAGCCGACGACCGACCACAGGCCCACCAGGCCGCGCTGTGTGGTCATCGCAGGTCCTCCAGCAGTCGCTCGTAGAAGGTGATGCCGTCGAGGAAGTCCTCGACGCCCAGGTGCTCGTCGTAGGAGTGGATCGCCTCCCGCTGTGCCTTGGTCATCCGGAACGGGGCGAACCGGTAGACGCGGTCGCAGATCGCGGTGAAGAAGCGCGAGTCGGTCGCGGCCATCATGACGTAGGGCGTCGGGACCGCCTCGGGGAACACCGCCTCGATCGCGGACTCGATCAGCCGGAACGCGTCGTCGTCGTGCGGCGAGACCGGCGTCGCCTCCCCCGCCTCGAGCACAGACACCGACACGCCGTCGTCCTTGATGGTCCGACGCACGTGGTCGACGACGGCGTCGACCGTGTCGCCGACCATGACGCGTGCGTTGACCCCCGCCCGCGCCGTGGAGGCGATGACGTTGACGGCCGGCGACGCCGACAGCGTGGTGACCGCGAGGGTCGTGCGGGTCATGGCCGCTGCCTCCGGTCCGGCGGCGACGAGCGCGCGCGACAGGATCGGCTGCAGGCGGCGTGCGTTCGCCATCAACGGCCGGAGGGCGGCGGGCGCGTGCGGTGCGATCCGCCGGAACAGCTCCAGCGTCGGCGCCGGGACAGAGCTGGGCATCGGCGACCGGTCGAGCCGGCTGATCGCCCGGGCCAGGCGCGCCACGGCGTCACCCCGCGTCGGCGTCGACGCGTGCCCACCCCGACCGTCGACCCGCAGTTCGAGGTTGGTGACGCCCTTCTCCGTGACGCCGACGACGCCGAGCGGCGGGTCGATCCCCGGGAACGCCTGCGCCGCGACGGCGCCGCCCTCGTCGAGCACGAACCACGGTGCGACGCCCCGCTCCCGCAGCGCGTCGACCGCCAGCCCTGCCGTCTCCCCCGACACCTCCTCGGTCGACCCGAACGACAGCCACACGTCCTGCGCCGGCACGAATCCCCGCTCGAGCAGCCGCTCGACCGCCTCCGCGATCGCCACCAGCTGGCCCTTGTCGTCGAGCGTCCCGCGCCCCCAGATCGCTCCGTCGTGGATCTCCGCACCCCACGCCGGATGCCGCCACGGCGCGTCCTCGTCGACCGGCACCACGTCCAGGTGCGCCATCAGCACCACCGGCCGCTCCGACGATGCCCCCGCCCACCGGAACAGCAGCGCATGGCTCGCCAGCTCGACCCGCTCCAGCGCGGCCGCCAGCCGCGGGAACGCCGCGACGAATGAACCGCCCCGGGATGTCCGGAGAGTTGATTCGTTGGAAGGATCTCTCTCATGGCACGTCCCTCGAAGTACCCCACTGAACTGCGTGAGCGCGCGGTGCGGATGGTGATCGAGTCCAGGCAGGACTATCCGCACGAGTCCGCGGCGATCAGGTCGGTCGCGAACAAGCTCGGGATCACCTCGACTGAGTCACTGCGCAAGTGGCTGCGGCAGGCAGAGATCGATGGTGGTGTCCGGCCGGGCAAGACCACCGAAGAGCTTGCTGAGATCAAGGCGCTGAAGAAGGAAGTCACCGAGCTTCGGCGGGCAAACGAGATCTTGAAGGCAGCTTCGGCTTTCTTCGCGGCGGAGCTCGACCGCCCCAACAGGTATTGATCGACTTCATCACCGATCACAAGGACGAGTTCGGGGTCGAGCCGATCTGCCGGGTGCTGAACGAGCACGGCATCAAGATCGCCCCGTCGACCTTCTACGAGGTCCGGTCACGCCAGCCTTCGCGGCGGCGGGTCCGTGACGCGGAGTTGGTGGCGCTGATCGAGGCCGAGAAGGAGCGGCAGAAGTTCATCCGCCGCTTCGGCGCCCGCAAGATGTGGTTGCACCTTCGCGGGCAGGGTCACGACGTTGCTCGCTGCACGGTCGAGCGGATCTACCGGGAGCAGGGCTGGCAGGGCGCGCTGCGCAAGCGGCGCTTCAAGCCGCACCCCTCGGACGGGTCGCCGCGGCCGGTCGACCTGGTGGATCGGCAGTTCTGGGCATCACGACCGAACCAGCTGTGGGTCGCGGATTTCACTTACGTCCCGACGTGGTCGGGGATGGTCTACGTCGCGTTCGTCTTCGATGTCTTCTCCCGGAGGATCGTCGGCTGGCGGACCGCAACCCGGATGACGACCGACCTGGTGCTGGACTGTCTCGAGCACGCGATCTGGACCCGGCAGCGCGAGGGCATCACGGATCTGACCGGGCTGACGCATCACACCGATGCCGGGTCGCAATACGTCAGTTTCGCGTTCACCGAGCGACTCGTCGAGGCCGGCGTCGACCCATCCGTCGGGTCCGTGGGCGATGCCTATGACAACGCCCTGGCCGAGTCACAGATCGGGCTCTACAAGACCGAATTGATCCGACCCGAGGGTCCTTGGCGAGGCGTCGAGCACGTCGAGTTGGAGACCCTGAACTGGGTCGACTGGTTCAACACCGAGAGGCCTCACGAGGCCCTTTCGGATCTCACCCCCAAGGCAGCAGAAGAACTCCATTACGCTGCCAAGAACAAGCTCATGCCGACCGGCTGAGCCAAGAAAAACAGTCTCCGGAAACTCCGGGGCGGTTCAGAAC
>JALRKU010000059.1 GCA_023254755.1 Aeromicrobium sp.
GGATCTTGCCGCGGTCGGAGATGAACTTGCGCAGGAGCGCGGTGTCCTTGTAGTCGATGACGGTGACGCCGGCGGCCGCGAGCGGGTTGCTCTTCTTCTTCGGCTTCCGGACAACGGGCTTGGCCATGATGTTCCTTCGTGGTTCTCAGGTTCGGGTGATCGACCGCGGTCGATCAGAAGGGGGGGTCGTCGTTGGACGACCCGGAGTCCCAGGCGCTGGAGCCGCCACCCTGCGGAGCCGCAGGAGCGCTGCTGCCGCCGCCACCCCAGGGGTTGGCCGCGGCGCCACCACCGCCGCCCCCGCTGCCGCCGTCGCGGCTGGCGCGGGTGACGGACGCGGTGGCGAAGCGGAGCGAGGGACCGATCTCGTCGACGGTCATCTCGACGCTGGTGCCCTTGGAGCCGTCCTGGCGCTCGAAGTTGCGGACCTTCAGGGCGCCCGTCACGATGACGCGCTGACCCTTCTGCAACGACGCGGCGACGTTCTCGGCGAGCTGGCGCCATGCATCACAGCGGATGAACAGCGCGTCGCCGTCCTTCCACTCGTTGGTCTGACGATCGAACGTGCGGGGCGTCGACGCGACGGTGAAGTTCGCGACAGCGGCACCCGACGGAGTGAACTTCAGCTCCGGATCGTTCGTCAGGTTCCCGACGACGGTGATGATGGTCTCTCCAGCCATGGCACTCAGCCTTCCTGGTGGGGCTCTCGGTGGACGCGGTGTCCGACTCCAGTCAACCGCAGTGGACCCACAGCCCGCAGGCGTCGGTCCACAGGACGGTCAGCGGACGTCGGGTCGCGTGACCTTGGTGCGGACGACGGACTCGTTGAGGGTGAGCTGGCGATCCAGCTCCTTCACCGTGGCCGGCTCCGCCTGGAGCTGGACGACGGCGTAGATGCCCTCGTTCTTCTTGTTGATCTCGTAGGCAAGACGGCGCTTGCCCCAGACGTCGACCTCGTCCACCGAGCCGCCGTCCTGACGCACCACGTTGAGGTAGGTGTCGAGGCTGGGGGCGACGGTGCGTTCGTCGAGGTCGGGATCGAGGATCACCATGACTTCGTACGGGCGCAATGACATTGCGTCTCCTTCGGTCTGAGCGGCTGCGGGACCTCCGCAGCAGGAGCGTGTTGCCCGACTGGCAACCTGGCGAGTCTACGGGAGGTCGGGGTGCCAGGGGAAATCGGGCGTCGGGCCTACCCTGGGGGCGTGACGACGACGGACTTCGCGATCAGCGCGCTGGTGGTCTCGCCGCTGCGTCGCTGGGACGGCCGCCCGTCCGACGGACCCACCCCGTTCGACGGCGACGAGCACCCCGCGTCCGTCCGCGTGCGCGCGCACAAGGGGCTGGTCGGCGACCGCTACTTCGGCACGCGGTTCACGTACGCGGCCGTCACGTTCATCGCGGCCGAGAAGATCGCGCGCCTGCAGCAGCAGCTGGTCGATGGCGCGCTGTTCCCGCCCGAGCACGTGCCGTTCGATCCCCGCGACGCGCGGCGCAACGTCGTCACGCAGGGCCTCGACGTCGACGCGCTCGTGCGCACCGCGTTCACGGTCGACGCCGGACACGGGCCGATCCGCTTCCGCTCCATCACGCCGGCCAATCCGTGCGCGTGGATGAACCAGGTCTACGCGCCCGGAGCGCACCAGGCGCTGCGCGGGCACGCGGGCATCCGGTGCGAACCGCTCGACGGCGGCCAGATCTCGATCGGACCCGCACGGCTGCTCGACGTCGAGCCCCTCACCGACGACGAGCTCCGCCGCCGGGTCTCGACCGCGCCGATCACCTGACCTGCTCCGGGTGGCGCCGCCCCCTGGCAACACCGGCTCCGAGTGGTCCGGGGGCGGTGTCTCAGCGACCTTTCCGGCCGAGGAGCGGTGTCTCAGCGACCCTTCGAGGTCGGCGATCGGTCGGCCGTCCACCGCTCGCCCCGAGGAAGGGTCGCTGACTCACCGTCGACAGCGGGAGCGCACGGGTCAGACGTCGCCGTCGACCCAGTCGAGGGTCTTGGTGACGGCCTTCTTCCACTGGCGGTAGAGGCGCTCGCGCTCGGCCTCGTCCATCTGCGGCGTCCAGCGCTCGCCCTCGCCCCAGTTCGCGCGGATCTCGTCGGTGCCGCTCCAGTAGCCGACCGCGAGGCCGGCGGCGTAGGCGGCGCCGAGGGCCGTGGTCTCGGCGACCTTCGGGCGCACGACGTCGACCCCGAGGATGTCGGCCTGGAACTGCATCAGCGTCTGGTTGACGACCATGCCGCCGTCGACCCGCAGCTCGGTCAGGGGAACGCCGCCGTCGCGACCGGTCACGTCGGCGTTCATCGCGTCGAGCACCTCGCGGGTCTGGAAGGCCGTCGCCTCGAGCACGGCCCGGGCGATGTGGCCCTTGTTGACGTACCGGGTCAGGCCCACCAGGGCACCGCGGGCGTCGGGGCGCCAGTGCGGGGCGAACAGTCCCGAGAACGCCGGCACGAAGTACGCCCCGCCGTTGTCGTCGACCGTCTGCGCGAGCTGCTCGATCTCGGGCGCCGTCGAGATCAGCCCGAGGTTGTCGCGCACCCACTGCACGAGCGAGCCCGACACGGCGATCGACCCCTCCAGCGCGTAGACCGTCGGCTCGTCACCGAGCCGGTAGCAGGCCGTGGTGAGCAGCCCGTTCTCCGACCGCACCGGCTCGGTGCCCGTGTTGAGGAGCATGAAGTTGCCCGTGCCGTAGGTGTTCTTGGCCTCGCCGGGCTCGAGGCACGCCTGACCGAAGGTGGCCGCCTGCTGGTCGCCGAGGATGCCCGCGACCGGCGTGCCGTTCAGGATCCCGGGATGGCACTCGCCGTAGACCTCCGAGCTCGAGCGGATCTCGGGAAGCATCGAGAGCGGGACGCCCAGGTCGGCCGCGACGGCCGGGTCCCACTCGAGCGTGCGCAGGTCCATCAGCATCGTGCGGCTCGCGTTGGTGACGTCGGTGACGTGCACGCCGCGGTGCTCCGCGCGGGGGTCGGCGCCCCCGGTCAGGTTCCACAGCACCCAGGTGTCGGTCGTGCCGAACAGCAGGTCGCCCGCCTCGGCCCGCTCGCGCGCACCCTCGACGTTCTCCAGGATCCAGGCGATCTTGGGACCCGCGAAGTACGTCGCGAGCGGCAGACCGCACACGTCCTTGTAGCGGTCGGTGCCGCCGTCGGCCGCGAGCCGGTCGACGATCGCCTGCGTGCGCGTGTCCTGCCAGACGATCGCGTGGTGCACGGGCTCGCCCGTGGTGCGGTCCCACACGACCGTGGTCTCGCGCTGGTTGGTGATGCCGACGGCTGCGAGGTGCCCGCTGTCGAGGTTGGCGCGGGCCAGCGCGCCGCCGATGACCCGGCGCGTGTTCTCCCAGATCTCGACCGCGTCGTGCTCGACCCAGCCCGCCCGCGGGAGGATCTGCTCGTGCTCGACCTGGTCGACGGCCACCACGGCGCCGTCGTGGTCGAAGATCATCGCGCGCGTCGACGTGGTGCCCTGGTCGATCGCCATCACGTACTGCTCGGCCATGGCCAGACACTAGAGCACCCGGTCTGCCTACCCTGGCGACGTGACCCCGATGTTCCCGCTCGGCTCGGCCCTGCTGCCCGGCATGCCCCTGCCGCTGCGGCTGTTCGAGCCGCGGTACCTGGCGATGCTCGACGCCGTGCTGCGCCGCGACCCGGTGGACTTCGGTGTCGTCCTGATCGAGCGGGGGAGCGAGGTCGGGGGAGGCGACGCCCGGTTCGACGTCGGCTGCCTGGCCGAGGTGCAGCAGATCGAGGCGGGCGACGACGGCGTCGCGCTCGTCGCGGTCGGCACGCAGCGACTGCGGGTCGACCGCTGGGGCGACGACGACCCGTTCCCGCAGGCGGAGGTCACGCTGGTCGACGAGCTGTCGTGGACCGAGGACGACCGCGACCTGCTGGCCCACACCGAGGACGTCGTGCGGTCGGTGCTGGCGCAGGCGGCCGAGTTCGTCGAGCCGCGCTGGCCCGCCGGCATCGAGCTCGCCGACGACCCGGTCACCCGGTGCTGGCAGCTGTGCGGCATCGCGCTGCTCGGACCCCTGGACCACGTCGAGCTGCTGCACGCCGAGACCGTCCCGCAGCTGCTCGGCACCCTCACCGAGCACACGAGGTCCGCGCTGGAGTTCCTGCAGATCAGCCACGCCTGACGCGTCGGCCAGCCGTCAGGCGGGCGTCGCCGTGGGGTCCTCGGGCCACGCGTGCCTGGGGTAGCGCCCGCGCAGCTCGGCGCGGACCTGTCGGTACGGCCCGGCCCAGAAGCTGGCGAGGTCGGCCGTCACGGCGGCGGGACGGCGTGCCGGGGTGAGCAGGTGGAGCAGCAGCGTGACCCGGCCGTCGGCGACGCGCGGCGCGTCGGTCCAGCCGAAGGCCTCCTGGATCCGGAGCGCGAGGACCGGCTGCTCCGGCGTCGCGTAGTCGACCGGCGCCGTGCGTCCCGACGGCAGCGTCACGCGCTCGGGGGCGAGCTCGTCGAGCCGCGCCGCCTCGGGCCAGGGGAGCAGGCCACGCAGCACGTCGAGCACCACGACGCGCGACGGGTCGTCGCCGACCCATCCAGCGGCACCGTCGAGGAGCGCGTCGTCCGAGACGTCGGGCCACGGCTCGCCGAGGACGCGGTGCAGGAACGCGAGGCGTCGCCGCAGGGCCTGCGCGGCGTCGGTCCACCGCAGGGCGTCGAGGCCGTCGCGACGCAGGCCGTCGGCGACCGCGGCCGCCACCAGTGCGGGGTCGGGGTCGGCGAGCGGCACGGCCGACAGCTCGATCGCGCCGAGCCGGGTCACCCGCCGAGCGACGACGCGGCCGCCGGTCCACGTCACCTCGTCGACCTCGTGCCACGCCCCGGCAGCGGCCTCGAGCGCGAGGGCCTCGTCGAGCGGAGCGGCCGACCGGATCGTCGCATCACCGGCCCCCGGCCGGCGCTCGGCGTCGGCCACCGCGATCCACGGCAGTCCGGACAGGGCGGGGCCGGGCGACGACGCACCGGGCTCGCGGAAGGCAGCGCCGGTGCCCGAGACCATCAGGTACGACGCGCCCCGCGGTCGGCGGCGGGCGATGCGGTCCGGGTGCGCGAGGGCGACCACCGCGCCGACCGCGAGGTCGTCGGCGAGCGCGGTGGCCGGTGCCGACGGGGCGAGGGACTCGAGCCGGCGCACGCTGCCGAACCAGGCCCTGGCGGCGTCGCCGCCACGCCGCATCGACCGCAGCGCCGCGACGAGGTCGCCGCCCGGCGCCCGCACGTCGTCGTCGAGCAGCGCGACGACCTCGGCGGCACGCCGCGAGCCGACCTGCTCCGCGCCGTCGAGGAGCGCTCGCGCCAGTCGCGGATCGACCGGGACCGCCGCGACGGCGCGACCTCGCTCGGTGACCGCTCCGGACGCGTCGAGTGCACCGAGCGCGACCAGCGTGGCGCGCGCCGCGGCCATCGCCGACGGCGGTGGCGCGTCGAGCAGCGCCAGACCGGTGCCGTCCGGTGCACCCCACGTCGCCAGCTCGAGAGCGAATCCGGTCAGGTCCGCCGTCGCGACCTCCGGCGCCCGGTGGGCCGGGAGGTGGCCGTGCTCGGCGCGGGACCAGCAGCGATGCACCACCCCGGGCGCCTCGCGGGCGGCGCGGCCGGCCCGCTGCTCGGTCGCCGCGCGGTCCGCTCGCACCGTGACGAGCGACGGCAGGCCGCGGCGCTGGTCCGTCCGGGGCTCCCGAGACAGCCCGGCGTCCACGACGATCCGCACGCCCGGCACGGTGAGCGACGACTCGGCGACGGCCGTCGACACCACGACCCGTCGGCGCCGACCACGGGTCAGGGCACGATCCTGCTCGGCAGCGGTGAGGCGGCCGTGCAGCGGGAGCACGTCCACGTCACGGCGGTGCGCGAGGCGACGGACGACGCCGCCGATCTCGCCCATACCGGGCACGAAGACGAGCACGTCGCCCTCGTCGGCCAGCGACTCCTCGACCGTGGCGGCCACGTGGTCGAGGAACGCCGGTGGGACGCCCCGCTCGTCGACCGGCAGCACGCCGGGCCGCGGCGCCCAGCGCACGTCGAGGGGGTGGAGCACCCCCGGCACGTCGACGACGGGAGCCCGGCCGAGGAGGGTGGCGATCCGGTCGGCCTCGGCGGTCGCCGACATCGCGACGAGGGCGAGGTCGTCGCGCAGGGTCGACCGGACGTCGAGGAGGAACGCGAGAGCGAGGTCCACGTCGAGCTGGCGCTCGTGCACCTGGTCGAGCACGACCGCCGCGACGCCGGGCAGGTCGGGGTCGCGCTGCAGGCGGCGCAGCAGCACGCCGGTCGTGACCACCTCGACCCGCGTGCCCGGGTCGACCCGTCGGTCGCCGCGCACGGAGTACCCGACGGTCCGGCCGACGGGCTCGCCGAGCAGGTCGGCGAGGTGTCGAGCGGCCGCGCGGGCCGCGATGCGCCGCGGCTGGGTCACGACGACCCGCCCGCCGACGAGGTCCGCGACCGCCGGCGGGACCAGGGTCGTCGTGCCGGTGCCGGGTGCCGCCTGGACGACCGCGACGCCGGACCCGCGGATCGCGTCGGCGAGGGCGTCGAGCCCCGCGACCACCGGCAGGTCCGGGGGCGCGGCGAGCAGCCGGCGGATCGGATCGGCGCTCATCGGTCCAGTGTCCCGGACGTCCGACGCGCCGAGGGGCGCAGCGTCGTCACCGAGTGGACGTCAGAGGTCGGCGCTGACCTTCCACAGGTCGACGCCGTCGGCGTCGGTGGCGTGGCGGTCGATCTCGGCGAGCTCGTCGTCGGAGAAGTCGAGGTTCTTCAGGGCGTCGAGGTTCTCGTCGAGCTGCTCCACCGACGACGCGCCGAGCAGCGACGACGTGACGCCGCCGGGTCGCAGCGTCCAGGCGATCGCCATCTGGGCGAGCGTCTGCCCCCGACCCTTGGCGATCGCGTCGAGCGCCCGCAGCCGCTCGACGTTCTCCGGCGTCACGACGTCGTCGGAGAACGAGCCCCGCCCGACCCGGTCGGCCGTGGGGCCGTCGAGGTACTTGCCGGTGAGCAGACCCTGCGCGAGCGGCGAGAAGCCGATCGAGCCCAGGCCGTGCGCCTCGAGGGTGGCCAGCAGACCGCGCTCGATCCAGCGGTTCAGCATCGAGTACGACGGCTGGTGGATGACGAGCGGGGTGCCCAGCTCGCGCGCCACCTCGATGGCCTCGACGGTCTTCTCCGGCGAGTACGACGAGATGCCCACGTACAGCGCCTTGCCCTGGCGCACCGCGGTGTCGAGCGCGCCGACGGTCTCGGCGACCGGGGTGCCGGGGTCGACGCGGTGCGAGTAGAAGATGTCGACGTAGTCCACGGACATGCGCTCCAGCGACGCGTCGAGGCTCGCCCGCAGGTACTTGGTGGAGCCGAGCTTGCCGTACGGGCCCGGCCACATGTCCCAGCCGGCCTTGGTCGAGAGCACCAGCTCGTCGCGATAGGGCTTGAAGTCGCCGCGCATCATGCGGCCGAAGTTCTCCTCGGCGGCGCCGTAGGGCGGGCCGTAGTTGTTCGCGAGGTCGAAGTGGCTGACCCCGCGGTCGAAGGCGCGGCGCAGGACGGCGCGCTGCGTGGCGAACGGGCGGTCGTCGCCGAAGTTCCACCACAGGCCGAGCGTGATCGGCGGCAGCAGCAGACCCGAGGTCCCGACGCGGCGGTAGTCGTGCTGGCGGTACCGGTCCTCCGCGGCGACGTAGGGGCGGTGCACCTCGGGAACCGGGTCGGCGTAGTAGCGCTCTTCACTCACTCAGCCACCGTAACCTGCGGGAAAATCGGACCACCGATGGTCGACCACCTCCCTGCAGGCTCCTCCACGACGACGGCGTCATGGACGCTAGGAGCCGCGGGTTGGAGAACGATTGGAGCCGCGTCAGCCCGCGGTGGCGAGCACGCCGTCGACGGCGCGGCGGAGCGCGGACTCGGCGGCACGGGTACCTGCGACGAGCTCGTCGAGCACCCCGCGGGTCCCCGTCGGGTGCACCCCGACGGCGTCAGGCACCGAGGCTGGCGACCGCTGCGTCGTAGTCGGGCTCGTCACCGATCTGCGGCACCAGCTGGCTGTGCAGCACCGTGCCGTCGGCGTCGACCACGACGACGGCGCGAGCGAACAGGCCGGCGAAGCCGCCGTCGGTCAGGCGCACGCCGTAGTCGTCGCCGAACGAGGAGCGGAAGGCCGAGCCCACCGCGACGGCCTCGATGCCCTCGGCGCCGCAGAAGCGACCCATCGCGAACGGCAGGTCCATCGAGACGTTGACGACCTGGGTGTCGGGCAGGCTCGCCGCGAGCTCGTTGAACCGGCGGACGCTGGCGGCGCAGACACCGGTGTCGACGCTCGGGAAGATGTTGAGGACCGTGCGCACCGACGGGTCGCGCGTCACGTCGCCCAGCTGTGGGTCGACGAGGGAGAACTCCGGCGCGGTGGACCCCACCGCGGGCAGGTCACCGACGAGGGTGACGGTGGCAGGTCCGAGCTGGGTGGTGGTCATGTCCTGAGTCTGTCAGGGCAGCAGCCCCCGCACGAAGGCGGCTTGCCCGACGTGCTGGGTGTCGTCGTTCACGACGCTGACCAGCCGCACGCCGAGCGTGACCGGTGGATCCCAGCGCTCGTCGACGACGCGGTCGAGGTCGGACTCGTCCAGGGCGGACACGACGGCGACGGTCCGCTCGTGCACCGCACGCAGGTACTCCAGCAGCAGGTCGCCGCCGACCCTCACCGCCCCGACCTCCTCGGGCGCCTGTCCGTACCCCGTCGCGCCCTCCTCGAACGGCAGGTCGAACCGCTCGTCGAAGCCCTCAGCGGTCCAGACCTGCTCCGTCCCGGCGGCCTCGGCGACGTGGTCGTCCTGGACCCGCGTCAGGTGCCAGACCAGCCAGGCGATCGTGTTGGCGTCGGGGGCCGGACGCCAGGCGAGGGCGTCGGTGTCGAGACCGTCGACGACCGAGGAGGCCGACTCGACGACGCGACCGAAGGACTCCACGAGCAGCTCGGCAGGTGTCATGGCCTCGACGCTACGCCCGGCGCCTAGCGCAGCCGCGTGACCTCGACCGCGACGTGCAGCTCCGAGCCGCCCGCCGTCGAGTAGATGCCGCGCAGCGGCGGGTTGTCGGCATAGTCGCGCCCACGGGCCACCACGACGTGCCGCTGGCCCTGCGGCTGGGCGTTCGTCGGGTCGAAGCCGACCCACTCGCCGTCCCAGAACTCGACCCACGCGTGCGACTCGCCCTCGACGACCTCGTTCACCTGCGGGTCGGGGCTCGGATGCAGGTAGCCCGACACGTAGCGCGCCGGGACGCGAGCGTGCCGCAGCGCGCCGATCGTCACGTGCGCGAGGTCCTGGCAGACGCCGCGGCCGTCCTCCCACGCGTCGGCCGCCGTCGTCGTGACCTCGGTCGCCCCCGGGCGGTACTCCATGCGCTCGTGCACCAGCTGCATCGCGGACCGCGCGTAGTCGGCCGGCGAGGCCGACTCGGCCCGCAGCCCGTCGAGCAGCACCGCGAGCCCCTGCGAGGGCCGCACCCAGTCGCTGAGGTCGAGCAGCTCGCAGTGCTCGTCCTGCACGGCGTCGAGGTCACCCCACGCGATGCCCTGACCACGGGGCTCGACGTCGCGCGTCTCGACCGTCGACGTCGCCACGACCGACAGGTCGGCGTGCGGCTCCTGCACCTGGAACGCCGTGACCGTCGTGCCCCAGTAGTCGGTGTACTCGAACGTCCACGGCGACGGTCGCACCTCGATGCGCGACCGCAGCACGTACTGGTCCGTCGTGGTCAGCGGCGTCATCCGGGCCTCGTTGAACGACGCCACCGCGCCGGTCTCGTAGTGGTAGCCCGTCGTGTGCCGGATCCGCAGCTGCATCGGCTCCCTCACAGAACGGCCCCTCGGTTCACTCGCTGACGCTCCCTCACAGGACGATCCCTCCCTGCCACGAGTACGCCTCGGTCGCCGCGAAGTAGCGGGCCGCGATGGACTCGCTGGCCGCCGCGCAGCTGCGCTGCAGGCGCTCCATCTCCACGGGCAGGTCGAACACGATGTCGGCGAGCGGGCGGTACTCCAGCTCGGTGCGCGCCCGACCCAGCAGCCGCTGCGCCTCGTCGCCGAACCCGGCGCGACGACCGCTGCGCTCGAGCCGGTTGAGGGCCCGCTCCGCCTCGTTCAGCGACGAGACGATGGACCGCGGGAACCACCGGTCGAGCAGCAGGAACTCCGCCGCCTGGCGGTCGGCCTCGATGCCCCGGTACGCGCGGATGAACGACTCGTAGGCGCCACAGGCCCGCAGCGCGGTGGGCCACGCCACCTGCGGGCCCGAGGCCAGCGCCGCGGTCGACAGCAGGCGGGCCGTCATGTCGACCCGCTCGATGCTGCGACCGAGCTGGAAGAACTGCCAGCCCTCGTCGCGCGACATCGTCGAGTCAGCGATGCCCGAGATCATCGCCGTGCGGTTGCGCACCCAGTCGAACATCGCCGGCGGGCGCATCGACCGCGCCGAGCCGAGGCCGCGCCACGTCGTGTTGATCGCGGTCCAGATCTCGGTCGACAGCGTCTCGCGCGCACCCCGTGCGCTCTCGCGGCAGCCGCCGATCGCGAAGGCGATCGAGTTGTGCGAGTCGGGGTCGTGCGCGAGCAGCCGCAGGATCAGCCGGTGGTCGGGCACGCCCTCGACGTCCTCGACCCCCATGACCGACAGCAGCTGCTCGCAGGACGTCCGCTCGTCCATGCCCGGGTCCTCGACCAGGACCTGGGTCTGCACGTCGAGGATCCGCGCGGTGTCGTCTGCCCGCTCCAGGTAGCGCCCGATCCAGAACAACGACTCGGCGATGCGGCTCAGCATCAGACGTCACCTCCGTCGGCGCGGCCCCGCCCCTGCTCCTGGACCTGCAGCTCGGCGGGGTCGAGGGTGAACGTGCCCGTCGTCTCCACGAGCGGGACGTCGAGCTCGTCCTCCTCGGGCTCGGCCGGGTCGGCCAGCACCCAGGTGTCCTTGGACCCGCCGCCGCGGCTGGAGTTGACGATCAGCTCGCCCTCCGGGAGCGCGACGCGGGTGAGACCGCCCGGGAGCACCCACACGTCGCCGTCGCCCTTGTTCACCGCGAAGGGTCGCAGGTCCACGTGCCGGGGTCGGATGCCGTTCTCGACCAGGGTCGGCACCGTCGACAGCGAGATGACCGGCTGCGCGATCCACGCCCGAGGATCGACCAGGATCTTGTCGCGCAGCTCGTCGAGCTCGGCGCGCGTGGCGGCCGGGCCGATGACGATGCCCTTGCCGCCGGACCCGTCGACCGGCTTGAGCACGAGCTCGTCGAGCCGGTCGAGGACCTCCTCGCGCTGGTCGGGCTCACCGAGCCGCCACGTGTCGACGTTCTGCAGGATCGGCTCCTCCGACAGGTAGTACCGGACCAGGTCGGGCAGGTAGGTGTACAGCAGCTTGTCGTCGGCGACCCCGTTGCCGACCGCGTTGGCGATCGTGACCTGGCCGTTGCGGGCGGCGTTGATGATGCCGGGCACACCGAGCATCGACTCGGCGATGAACTGCTCGGGATCGAGCCAGTCGTCGTCGATGCGCCGGTAGATGACGTGCACCGGCTCGAGGCCGTTGGTCGTGCGCATCAGCACCCGACCGCCCCGGCACACCAGGTCGCGGCCCTCGACGAGCTCGACGCCCATCGTGCGTGCCAGCAGGGTGTGCTCGAAGTACGCCGAGTTGTAGACGCCGGGCGTGAGGACCACGACGGTCGGGTCGGTGATGCCCGCGGGCGCCGCGGCCCGCAGCGCCGCGAGCAGGTGCTGGGAGTACTGGGCGACCGGCCGGATGCGGTGGTCGGCGAACAGCTCGGGCAGCGACGCCGACAGGGCGCGCCGGTTGGTCATGACGTACGAGACGCCCGACGGCACGCGCACGTTGTCCTCGAGCACCCGGAACCGGCCGTCGCCGTCGCGGATCAGGTCGACGCCCGACACGTGGACCCGCACGCCGTTGGCCGGCTCGAGACCCGCCACGACGCGGTGGAAGTGCGGCGAGGTCATGACCGTGCGGCGCGGCACGACACCGTCGGCGAAGACCTCGCCCGGTCCGTAGACGTCGGCCAGGAACGCCTCGAGCGCCAGCACCCGCTGACGCACCCCGGTCTCGACGTGCTCCCAGTCGGCGGCCTCGATCAGGCGGGGGACGATGTCGAGCGGGAAGGGCCGCTCCTCGCCCGCGACGCCGAACGTGACGCCCTGGTCCAGGTACGACGAGGCGAGCGCGTCGGCACGGAGGCGGACCTCGTCGGGACCCATCGCGCCGAACGCGGCGGCGACACCCTCGTAGGTGGGCCGCACGGCGGATCCCGATCCTGCGTACATCTCGTCGAATCCCGTGACAGGCCCGTATCCGTCGAGCAGCTCCGGCGTGTCCACGTCGACCACCGTAGGACAGATTCGCTACGGACACGTTTCGAGTCCGTCGTTGCAGGCTCAGATCGCGTTCCACCGGCTAGTCTTCGGTCAGGAAGGTGCTGCCATGGACGGATCGGTGCTGGTGCTCAACGCGAGCTATGAGCCCCTGCAACGCGTCTCCCTGCAGCACGCGATCAAGATGCTCGTCCGTGAGGTCGCCGTCGTCGAGGAAGAGGCGGGGGGCTCGTTCGGCCCGTTCCCCGTGCCCAAGGTGCTGCGCCTCGTCCGCTACGTCGTGACCCGCTGGCTGCACCGCCGCACGCAGCTGTGCACGAAGAGCGCGATCAAGGCGCGCGACAAGGTCTGCGCCTACTGCGGTGGTCGCGCCGAGACGGTCGACCACGTGCTGCCGCGCAGCCGTGGCGGCGCGCTCACCTGGGACAACGCGGTCGCGGCGTGCCAGCGGTGCAACCACCGCAAGGCCGATCGCACGCCCGAGGAGGCCGGCATGGTGCTGCGGATCGTGCCGTCCCGCCCGGCTCACGCCATCGTGGCCTGACGGCCGGGCTACAGACCGGCGTTCTCGTAGATGTCCTCGAGCCGATCGAGGTACGCGCCCTCGTCGCCGTCGGACTGGCGCTGGTGGTACGCCTCGATGGCGGCGGCGTCGACCTGCTCGGCCACCTGCTCGTAGCGCGCCGTCCACTTCTCGGCGTCGAGCTGCCAGTAGCCGCACGTGTAGAAGTCGCTCTGCGGCCAGCGGAGCGTGCGGCGCAGGTGCTTGCGCACGGCCCGGCTGGCTCGCGCCTCTCCGGCGAGCCAGACGTAGCGGCCCTGGTCGGGCAGCTCGCGGTCGAGCACGGCCGACGACATCGCGTCGGCGACGTGGCGCTCGTCGTCGACCACGACCCAGTCGATCGTGACCTCGGCGGGGCTCGGCAGCGGGACCTCGTCGGCGGGGTCGGTCAGGACCACGACCGCCTCCACGCGCTGCTCGGGAGACAGACCGCGCAGGATGCGGGCCAGCGCCGACAGACCGGTGATGTCGCAGACCAGCAGCTGCCAGGGCACGTCGGGTGCCGCGGCGTACAGGCCGTTCGGCTCGGTGAGTCCCACGCGGTCGCCGGGTGCGCACGTGCGCGCCCAGTCCGACCCCGCGCCCACGTCGTGCAGGGCGACGTCGACGTCGATCTGCACCCTGCCGTCGACG
>JALRKU010000298.1 GCA_023254755.1 Aeromicrobium sp.
GCCCTGGAAGATCTCGGGGTGCGGGCGGCCGGGCACGTCGACCGGTCCGGGCTTCAGCGTGAAGTCGTGGATGCGGTAGAAGTCGCCGCGGTGCTCGAAGCCCTCCTCGGTCCAGAGGCCGCGGAGCACGCGGATGAACTCCTCGCTGCGGCGGTAGCGCTCGTCGTGCTCGAGCCACGGCTCGCCGAGGCCGGTGAATTCGTCCTTGAACCAGCCGCTGACGACGTTCACCGCGGCGCGGCCACCCGAGATGTGGTCGGCCGTGATGATCCACTTCGCCAGCACCGCCGGGTGCCAGAGGCCGGGGTGGACGGCCGCGATGACCTTGAGCTTCTCGGTCTGCGTGAGCAGGCCGAGGCTGAACGACGTGGACTCGTGCTGCTGGTCCGCGCCGTACGAAGCGGTGTAGCGGACCTGGCTCAGCGCGTACTCGAAGCCGACCTGCTCGGCGAGCTGGGCGACCTTCACGTTGAAGTCGAACGACCAGTCGGTGCGCTGCTCGATCGTGCTGGTGACCAGGCCGCCGGAGACGTTGGGCACCCAGTAGGCGAACTTCAGGGGATCGGGGGAGACGCTCATGTCTCATCAGTCCTTCTGTCAGGGAATGGGACGCGGACCGGTGATCGACGTGGTGACCCTCGTCGCGGGACCCCACCGACCCACGCCCTCGACGCTAGGTGCGGGGTGCCCGGTTTCCCGGACGGCTCAGATGCTGGGCGGGCCGGGACCCGCGCCGTCGGCCGTGCTAGGACAC
Organism: Aeromicrobium sp.; assembly: GCA_023254755.1. GTDB lineage: Bacteria > Actinomycetota > Actinomycetes > Propionibacteriales > Nocardioidaceae > Aeromicrobium. The sequence continues at coordinate 755 of JALRKU010000298.1, forward strand.
GCGGGCGGGAGCGAGGAGCCGTCCCGTAGCGTGGTCTTCGTGAAGGCGGTCGTGTTCTGCGAGGTCACCGATCCCTGGTCCTACCTGGGAGCCACCCGGTTCGAGCGGGCGGCGGGCATGTTCACGATCCTCACCGGTGAGCCGGTCGAGATCGTCTATCGCGCCGCCGAGGCCAGTCCGCTGACCGACGACGACGTCGAGCGGGCGACGGCCGCCGCTCGGATCAGCGCCGTGCCGCTCGACCTGGCCGAGCGCGTCCCCGCGGCGACCGGCGACGCGTGGCGACTGCTCACGTGGGCCGCCGAGTCCGACGCGGGTGCGGGCGATCCCGAGCTCGCGCAGCTGGGCATCGTCGGCACCAGCCAGCGCGACCTCCTCCAGCAGCTGTGGCGGGCCCACCTGCAGGAGGGCGCCGACGTGTCCGACCCGCTGGTGCTGTCGTCCCGCGCCGCGCTCGCGGGCCTGCCGCTCGAGACCGCCGACGCCGTCCTGGCCAGCACGGACTACGTCACCGAGGTCGCGCGCCAGCGCGAGGCCGCGGCCGAGGTCGGGGCGCACGACCTGCCGTTCATCGTCGTCGACGGCGACCAGACCCTGGCCGGGCTGCTGTCGCAGGACGACTACCTCCAGGCGCTGAACCACGTCCACCAGCGTCGGTAGGCCGGTCCCGCCCTCGCTAGGCTCTGCGCCATGAGCACCCTCATCCTGCTGCGCCACGGCCACTCCGAGTGGAACGCGAAGAACCTGTTCACGGGCTGGGTCGACGTGGACCTCAACGAGCAGGGCGTCGAGGAGGCGGGTCGCGGCGCCACCCTGCTGGCCGAGGCCGGACTGCTGCCCGACGTGTCGCACACGTCGCTGCTGCGCCGCGCCATCCGCACGTCGCAGATCGTGCTCGACGGCATCGACCGCCACTGGATCCCCGTCAAGCGGTCGTGGCGTCTCAACGAGCGCCACTACGGCGCGCTGCAGGGCAAGGACAAGAAGGCGACGCTCGAGGAGTTCGGCGAGGAGCAGTTCATGACGTGGCGGCGCTCCTACGACACGCCGCCGCCGGCGCTGCCCGACGACAGCGAGTTCAGCCAGGCCGCCGACCCGCGCTACGCCGACCTGCCCGACGAGCTGCTGCCGCGCACCGAGTGCCTGGCCGACGTGTATCTCGCACGCGACGTCCTTCTTGACC
>JALRKU010000319.1 GCA_023254755.1 Aeromicrobium sp.
CTCGGGGGTCCCGGACGCGGCGCGGGCCTCGACCGCGGCGAGCACGCGCTGCACGGCGAGCCCGTCGGCGAACGAGGGCGTCGGGTCGGCGCCCTTGGCGATGTCGGTGACCAGGTCGACGACCTGGTGGGTGAAGCCGTGCTCGTAGCCCAGGCCGTGGCCGGGTGGCCACCAGCCGGCGACGTACGGGTGGTCGGCCTCGGTGACGATGATCCGGCGGAACCCGGCCTCGACGGCGGGCTGCGTCGCGTCGTAGTACTCCAGGACGTTCATGTCCTCGAAGTCGAAGGCGATCGAGCCGTCCGACCCGTTCACCTCGAGCCGGATCGCGTTCTTGCGGCCGGTCGCGAACCGGGTGGCCTCGAAGACGCCGAGCGCTCCGTTGTCGAACCGACCCGTGAACGCCGTGGCGTCGTCGACCGTCACCGGGCCGCGTTCGCCGCCCCCTCCCGTCCCGCCGAGGGTCGCGTGCTCGCCCGCGATGGGCCGGGAGTCGACGAACGTCTCCATCAGGCCGGACACGGTCGTCAGTGACGCGCCCGTGACGAACTGGGCCATGTCGATGATGTGCGCCCCGATGTCGCCCAGGGCGCCCGAGCCCGCCGTGGCCTTGTCGAGGCGCCAGCTCAGCGGCACGTCCTCGTCGGCGAGCCAGTCCTGCAGGTACTGGCCGCGGACGTGGCGGATCGTGCCGAGCCGGCCCGACGCCACGAGCTGTCGCGCGTAGGACACGGCTGGAACGCGGCGGTAGGTGAAGCCGACCATGGCCCGCACTCCGTGCCGCGCCGCTTCGGCCGCAGCGGCGGCCATCGCCTCGGCCTCCTCGACCGTGTTGGCGAGCGGCTTCTCGCACAGCACGTGCTTGCCGGCCTCGAGCGCCGCGATCGCGATCTCGGCGTGGGTGTCGCCGGGCGTGCAGACGTCGATCAGGTGGATGTCGTCGCGGGTCAGCAGGGACCGCCAGTCGGTCTCGACCGACTCCCAGCCGAAGCGCCGGGCGACCTGAGCCGCCGCCGTGGCGTCGCGTCCGCAGATCGCGGCGAGTCGCGGCGTCAGGGGAAGGTCGAAGAAGGCCGGCGCGGTGCGCCAGGCCTGCGAGTGCGCGGCGCCCATGAAGGCGTAGCCCACCATCCCGACGCCGAGGTCGGGCGTGCTGTCACTCATGCATGCTCCCGTGGGGAAAGAGGGGGGCGGAAGGCCCGCCCGCGCCGCGGAGGAAGAATCGGCGCGGACGGACCGTCCGGTCGATCAGGACTCGAACGCGGAGTCGATGAACTCCTTGACGTTCTCCTTCGTCACGACCGGGGCCGCGAGCTGGATCTTGCGCGGGATCTCGACCTCGGCGAGGTCGGACAGCGCCTTGTCCTGGACGATGAGGCGGGCCAGCTTGACGCCGTCCGCGGCCTGCGTCGACGGGTAGATGACCGTCGCCTTGAGGACCGTGTTGTCGGCCTCGATGTCACGCATCACGTTGGCCGATCCAGCTCCACCGATCATGGTGAACTCGTCCCGGTTCGCGGCCTTGATCGCGGCCAGCACGCCGACGCCCTGGTCGTCGTCGTGGTTCCACAGGTAGTCGATCTTCGGGGCGGCCTGCAGCAGGTTCGACGCCGCCTTCTCGCCGGACTCGACCGTGAACTCGGCCGCGACGCGGTTGTTGACCTTCAGACCACACTTCTTGAGCGCGTCGGCGAAGCCCTTCGAGCGGTCCTGCGTCAGCGGCAGCGAGTCGATGCCGGCGATCTCGGCGACCACCTTGTCCTTGTCGCCACCGGCCTGCTCGCACACGTAGGTGCCGGCCGAGACGCCCATGCCGTAGTTGTCGCCCAGCACCGTGGTGCGGGCCGCGAAGGTCGAGTCGAACTCGCGGTCGACGTTGATGACCGGGATGCCGGCCTCCATCGCCTTGGTCGCGACCGGCGTCATCGCCGCGCCGTCGAACGGCAGCAGGACGATCGCGTCGACCTTGTCGTTGATGAACGTCTCCACCTGCGAGATCTGCAGGTTGACGTCGTTCGTGCCCTCGGCGACCCGCAGCTCGACGTCGTCGTACTGCTCGGCCTGCGCCTTGGCGGCGCTGGTGATGGCGCCCATCCAGCCGTGGTCGGCCGCAGGGGCCGAGAAGCCGATGACGACCTTGTCTCCCGACTTGTCGTTGTCGGTGTTGCTCTTGCCGACGTTCGACGAGGACGAGTCGTCCGAGCTGTTGGTGCACGCTCCGAGGACCAGGGTGGCCGCGGCGAAGGCGCCGAGGGTCGCCGCCAGGCGGCGGCGAGGACGGGTGAAGGACATGGTCGTACTCCTGGGTGGGGGTGTCATGAGGTGGTGCGGTTCGCGATGCGCTGCTGCAGGAGCACGGCGATCACGATGATCACGCCCTTGGCGACGGCTTGAGCCGAGATCGACAGGTTGTTGAGCGTGAAGACATTGGTGAGGGTGGTGAAGATCAGGACGCCGAAGAGCGTTCCGGTGACGGTGCCGCGGCCGCCGCTGAGCAGCGTTCCGCCGATGACGACGGCCGCGATCGCGTCGAGCTCCCAGAGCGTGCCGTGGGTCGACGTGCCGGTCATGGTGCGCGACATGAGGATCACGGCGCCGATGCCGCAGCACACGCCGAGCAGCGCGTACAGGTAGACGGTGTGGCGCTGGACCTTGATGCCGGCCAGTCGCGCCGCCTCGGGGTTGCCGCCGACCGCGAAGGTGCGGCGGCCGAACGTCGTGCGGTTCAGCAGGAACCAGCCCGCCGCGGTGACCGCCGCGAAGATCAGCACGAGCACCGGGATGCCGAGCGGCTCGGCCCCGAAGAAGTCGGCGAAGCCCTGGTTGCGGATGATCTGGGTCTTGCGGTCGGAGACGATCTCGGCGAGCCCGCGCGCCCCGGCGAGCATCGCGAGCGTCGCGATGAAGGGGACCACCTTGCCGTAGGCGATCAGCAGTCCGTTGACGGCGCCGCAGATCGCGCCGACGACGAGGGCCGAGAAGACCATCGCGATCCAGCCGATGTCGTCGGCCATGCCCTGCGTCCCGGTCGTGGTGGCCCAGATCGACGCGAGCGCGACGATCGCGCCGACGGACAGGTCTATGCCGCCGCCGGTGATCACGAAGGTCATGCCGATCGCGACGACGCCGATGCCGGACGCGAGACGCAGGATCGTCACGACGTTGTCGACACTGGCGAACCGGTCGCCGGCGGTGGCGAGTCCGACGACGCAGAGCAGGACGAGGGCGACGACGAGCCCGAGGT
>JALRKU010000369.1 GCA_023254755.1 Aeromicrobium sp.
AGGGCCTCCTCCTCGGTAACGACGCGACGCACGAAGCGCTGGCGCTCCTTGATGATCGCCTGCATCTTCTTCTCGATGGCGCGCAGGTCCTCGGGGCCGAGCGGGTCGACCATGAAGTCGTAGTAGAAACCGTCGGTGATCGGCGGGCCGATGCCGAGCTTGGCGTCGGGGAACAGGTCCTGGACGGCCTGCGCCATGACGTGGGCGGTGGAGTGCCGCAGGATGTCGAGGCCGTCGGGGCTGTCGATCGCGACGGGCTCGACGGTGTCGCCGTCGACCAGGTCGTACGACAGGTCCTTCAGCTCGCCACCCACCCGGGCCGCGATGACGTCGGGGGTGTCGGCGAACAGCTGCCAGGCCTTCGTGCCGGGGTCGACCTCCCGGTCCTCGGCTTGGTCGTCGATGCTGACGTGAACGGTCAGGGACATGCGGGAACCTCGGTCTCCTCGGGGCCGCCCCTACGGCTGGGCAGCGCTCTTGCCTCGATGCTATCGGGCGACGTCGCGCCGCCTGCACCGCCCGGTCAGCCGAACGCGAGCACGACGTAGCAGGCCGCGGCGGCCCAGAAGACGACCGTCGACGCCTGCTGCGCGCGCCCCTCCAGCTCCACCGTCTCGCGGACCGCGAAGGTCGCGAGCACCACGGCCAGGGCCGCCGTCGGTGCCTCGCGCATCAGCGCCGCGACGACGAGGAGGGCGACGACCGCTGCTGCTGCGGCGACGCGGACCGCGACGTCGAGGGCCGGCCGGTCGGGGAACAGCTGCTTGGCGCGCACGACGCCATCGTCGCAGCCGCGTCCCCGACGCGTCAGCGACGGCCGCGCGTCACCTGCACGACCGTGGGCCGCGGTCCGGCGAACTCGCCCTTGCGCGGCCGGTGGCCCGAGCGGACGAAGTCCGGGAACGCCGACTGCTGCGCCGCCCACGTGCCGTCCTCGCCGGGGTGCTGCACCGCGACGAACACCGAGCCGTCGCGGTCGTGGACGACGGGCCCGCACGTCTCCGCCCCGGTCGGCACGGCGAGGAACTGCTCGACCTTGCCGCGGTCACGGCCGTCGAGCTGCACGCGGAACAGGCCGTCGTTGAACCCGATCGTGCCCGGCTGGCCGTCGGTCGAGATCCATAGGGTGCCGTCGCTGTCGAACGCGACGTTGTCGGGGCACGAGATCGGTGACACCTCGCCGGTGTAGCCGCCGAAGTACGTCCCCGCCGTGGCCGGGTCGCCGCAGACGAGCAGCAGGTTCCACGAGAACGTCGAGGCCGCGTGGTCGCCCCTCGACGGGACCAGCTCGACGACGTGGCCGTCCTTGTTCGCGGTCCGCGGATTGGGCTCCGTCGCGCCCTCCTTGCCGGGCTTGCCGCGGTCGGTGTTGTTGGTGCACGCGATGTACACCCGACCGTTGTGCAGGTTCGGCTGCACGTCCTCGGGACGGTCCATCTTGGTCGGCTGGACCGCGTCGGCCGCCAGGCGGGTGAAGACCAGGACCTCGTCGAGGCTGAAGCCCGGAACCATCGACCTGCCGTCGCGCGTCAGCGGGATCCACTCGCCGCTTCCGTCGGACACCCCGTCCTCGAGGCCGTCGCCCGTGAACCGCGCGACGCTGAGGTCGCCCTCGGAGAGCAGCCGCAGGTTGTGCTCGCGGTCGTTGCGGCTCGAGCCCTTGCGGTACCGCCTCCGCGACACGAATCGGTACACGTAGTCGAAGCGCTCGTCGTCGCCCATGTAGGCCACCACGCGGCCGTCGCGGTTGATCACGACGTTGGCGCCCTCGTGCTTGAAGCGGCCCATCGCGGTGTGCTTGACGGGCGTCGCGGTCGGGTCGTGCGGGTCGACCTCGACGATCCAGCCGAAGCGGTGCGGCTCATTGACGTACCCGGGCTTCGTGGCGTCCCACCGCGGATCGACCGAACGCCAGTTGCGGGAGTCCTGCGTGGGACCGAAGCCGTACCGCTTCTCCTCGGCCGACGTCCCGGCCGCGTAGAAGTACTGGTTGACGTTCTCCTCGCCCGACAGCACGGTCCCCCAGGGGGTCGTGCCACCGGAGCAGTTGTTCATGGTGCCGCGCACGCGCCGTCCGGTCGGGTCCGCCTCGGTGCGCAGCAGGGGCGAGCCCGCGGCCGGCCCGTCGAGCAGGAACGGCGTGTCGAGCGTGATCCTGCGGTTGAGCCGGGCGCCGGGCACGTAGGTCCAGCGCTGCCCCTTGTGCCGGCGGCGCAGCTCGACCACGGAGAGACCGTGAGCCGCCCAGGCGGTGCGGATCCGCTCGGCGGGGTCCATGTCGGGCGGGAACATGATCGCCTCGTTCGTGTACTCGTGGTTGCACACGAGCAGCGCCCGGGTCGAGCGGTGGTCGGTCACGATGATGTCGAGGTAGTCGTTGTTGTAGCCGAACTGGCCGGACTGGGCCTGGGCCGACTGGTGGTCGGGGTCGAAGGCGGGTGCGCCCTTCACGACGGGGTCGCCCCAGCGGATGATCGGGTCCCAGTGCCACCCGTCGGGCACGGTGACGTCGTCCACGGTCCGCGCGACCGGAGCGATCGGCGCGAACCCGAGGCGCCGGTGGCTGCCGCGGCGGGCGACCGGTTTCGCGACCCGCGGCGTCGCGGCAGCCGGCGAGCCCGACCACGCGGTGCCGCCGATCGTCGCCACGGTCGCCACGGCGGCCGCTCCACGCAGCACGGCCCGTCGCGTCAGCGCCTCCTCGGCGATCTCGCGGAAGGTCGGCCCGTCGGTCGGGTTCGGCACCGGCAGCGAGCAGGCGTCGCCGCAACGCAGGTGGCAGGTGACGGGACTGCGCGATCCGCGGGTGTGGCCCACCATCGGCAGTGCGGTGCGACCCTCGGGCCGGATCGGGCGGTCGGTCTCGGGCGTCATGGTCATGCCGGTCGTTCCCCCACGTGTCGTCATCGGTCGGGACGACTCAAGCGGCACCGACCGACCCCGAGGCGACGTCGAGGTGTCGCGCAGGTGAACGTCCCGTCGGTGGGCACTACGGTGACTCCATGCGCAGAACCATCGGGGGGTTCGCCGCGATCGTCGTCGCGCTGACGACGGCCGCCTGCGACTCGGAGACCAAGGAGACCAAGGACGAGCCGCGATCCGTCGAGCGGGTCCAGACGCCCGTGAAGGCCGACTGGACCCTCGACCTCGACGTGGTGTCGCAGCCCCGCGTCGCCGACGGCGTCGCGCTCACCCTCGTCCGCGACGGCGGAGGACTCGAGGCCGTGGCGGTCGACGCCGCCACGGGCGAGCGGCTGTGGTCCGCACCGTGGAGTCCGGGCGACGTGCCGCCGGGGTACACGCTCGAGCCGGCGGTGTTCGAGACCTCCGACGGCCGCGCGGTCACCGCGTTCTCGGTGCCGCCCAAGGATCTCGCCGCGACCAGCCCCGACATGTGGGTGCTCCCCGTCACCGTGCGCGACCTGCGCACCGGCAAGCAGCTGCACCGCACCGAGCCGCTCGACCTCAGCACCCCGCTGATCCCGTGTGCCGACGGGAAGGATGCCTGCTTCACCGAGCGGCCCGACGGGGGGCGACGTCTCGACCTCGCGACGGGCCGTGTCGGCAAGGACTCCGAGGGAGCGCCGAGCCGAGCCCGCTCCATCGGCGACGGTGGGATCTTCTCCACGAACGACCGGCCCGGAGAGCAGGTCGGCGTCGTCCGTGACGGCGAGGTCGTCTGGTCGAAGCCGGTCGACGAGGTGATGGGTGCGCCCGTGACCACCGACACCGGCTGGGAGATCGACCACGACGCCGACGCGGATCGCTACGTCGCTCTCATGGTCCGCTTCGATCCGGTCCAGCTGAAGCGCGCCAGGAGCGGCCGCCCCTACACGATCGACGCCGACACCGCCTACCTCGCGGGCATCGACGGCGCGTCCGGACGCAACCTGTGGACGGAGCGCGGCGCGGTCCAGGACTGCCTCGGGATCGAGACCGATGCCCCGCGGGTGCGGTGCAAGGAGAAGGGGGTCAGGGTCTTCGACGCCTCGGGCACCGCCCAGCGCGTCGACGACGCCGCCGTCACGGTCGAGGGCTTCGACCCTGCCGACGGGTCGACGACCTGGTCCGTCGAGGTGGCCCCGGCTGCCGCCGAGGACGTCGTGCTCGACCGCAACCAGCCGATCGCCAAGGCCGACACGGCACTGGTCGCCACCGCGGACGGGCCTCGGGTCGTCGACCTGCGCACCGGCGAGCAGTCCGCCGCCGCCGCGGACGACGTCTTCACCTGCGCCGGGACCGCGGAGAGAGTGACCTACCGGATGAAGTACTTCATCGACGGCCGCCCCGTCACGAAGCGCTCCGGTGAGGCCCGCTACCGCCCGTGCACCCCGGGCGGCGGCGAGGCGAAGTCGTTCACCGCCCCGGCGATCCGCGACGCGGGCGAGCCCGCCGGGAAGGGCCGCTACGTGCTCGCGACCGGCGACGGACTGCAGGGCTTCACCGCGCCGCGCTGACGGGGGCGTCGACGCGCGGAGGCACGACCGGCACCGGGAGCACGAGGGCCGCCGGGGCGCCCTCGGGGACCGCGGGCGAACGCGGGGCGACGGCGTCGACCCGCCGGTAGGCCTCGCCCTGCATGAAGGATTTATTGATGCAGAGCTTAAGCTTTCATGCTATACCGATCACCAAATTTTTGAGCGCTAT
>JALRKU010000022.1 GCA_023254755.1 Aeromicrobium sp.
CCAAGAAGCTGCAGTCGGCGGTCTTCCCCGGCCAGCAGGGTGGCCCGCTCGAGCACGTCATCGCCGCCAAGGCCGTCGCGTTCAAGATGGCGCTCGAGCCGGAGTTCAAGGACCGTCAGCAGCGCACCATCGAGGGCGCGCAGATCCTCGCCGAGCGTCTGCTCGCCGACGACGCCCGCAAGGCCGGCATCCAGGTGCTGTCCGGCGGCACCGACGTGCACCTCGTCCTCGTCGACCTGCGCGACAGCGAGCTCGACGGCCAGCAGGCCGAGGACCGCCTCCACGAGGTCGGCATCACGGTCAACCGCAACGCGGTGCCCAACGACCCCCGTCCGCCGATGGTGACCTCGGGTCTGCGCATCGGCACGCCGGCGCTCGCCACGCGGGGATTCGGCGCCGACGAGTTCCGTGAGGTCGCCGACGTCATCGCCGAGGCGCTCAAGCCCGGCGACGTCGACATCGAGGGACTCCGCAAGCGCACCGCCGTCCTCGCCGAGCGCTTCCCGCTCTACCCGGACCTGCAGCCCTTCACGGCGTGAGTCGAGCAGCAGCCCTGAGGGCCTGGTTCACGCCAGGCCTGCTCGGGCTGCACCTGCTGGGGGTCGTCGCGCTCGCGGTCTGTCTCGTCGGCGGCTTCTGGCAGCTGGGCGTCTACGAGGCACGCCAGGGCGACGCCGTCGACGACGCGCGGCAGGTCGAGTCGGCATCGATCACCGACGTCTGGTCCGCGGGCCAGCCGTTCACGACGGACCTGCAGAACCTGACGGTCACGGTCGACGGCACGTTCGGTCCGGCCGACCAGCAGCTGTGGGTCGACGGTCCCGGCACCGACGGCCGGGCCTGGCTGGTCGCGCCGTTCCAGGTCGACGGCTCGGGGGCCTCCCTGCTGGTCGTGCGCGGCAGTGCCTCGTCGCCGCGGTCGCTGCCTGCGGTACCCGAGGGCCAGCAGTCGCTCGAGGTCGCGCTGCAGCCGAGCACCGGCGGCGGCACCCCGCTCGACGGCGATCGCACCACGACGGCGGTCACGGTCGCGTCGCTGATCAACGAGCTGCCGGTCCGGCTGTGGTCCGGCTACGGCATCGTCACCGCCGGCGTCGACGGCCCGGACGGGCTCGCGGCGGTCGACCCGCCGGACCCCGACGTGTCGTGGACGGTCGGGCTCAAGAACCTGGCGTACGCGTTCCAGTGGTGGGTGTTCGGCGCCTTCGCCCTGTTCATGTGGTGGCGCATGGCGACCGAGCAGGTGCAGGACCGTCGACGGTCCGACGATCCGGTGGCCGTGTGAGGCTGCTGCCGCTCGTCGTGGTCGCGGCGCTGGTCGCGGGGTGCTCGGGATCGCCCGAGTCCGCACCTGCGCCGTCGGCCTCGACCGCCGAGGCCGGCCCGACCCCGACGCTGTCGCCCGACGACGCCACCGCCCTGCTGTGGCGCGGCGTCCGTGCCGACGACCCGGCCCTGGTGCAGACGGCGATCGACCAGGGCGCCGACCGCGAGGCGAGGCGGTCACGGGACCGCACGCCCCTCGTGTGGGCCACCAAGCGGCGCCACGTCGACGTCGCCCAGGTGCTCCTCGAGGCCGGGGCCGACCCGGACGCGAAGGACGACCTCGACGACTCGGCGTTCCTCTACGCCGGCGCCGAGGGCATCGTCGACGTCCTGGCGCTCACGATCGAGCACGGCGCCGATCCCCGCAGCACCAACCGCTTCGGCGGCACCGCGCTCATCCCCGCCAGCGAGCACGCCCACGTCGAGGCGGTGCGCCTGCTCCTCGACGCGGGGGTCCCGGTGAACCACGTCAACGACCTGGGTTGGACCGCGCTGCACGAGGCGATCGTGCTGGGCAACGGCAGCGACCGCCACGTCGAGGTGGTGCGAATGCTGCTCGACGCAGGAGCCGACGTCTCGATCCCCGACCGCCACGGCGTGCTGCCGCGACGCTTGGCCGAGCAGCGCGGCTACACCGCGATCGTGGCCGCCATCGACGCCTCGGTAGCCTGAACGACGTGAAGAACGTCGCCGTGGCCTACCGGATCCTCGCCTGGATCGTGGGCGTCAACCTCATCCTCGTCATGGTCGGCTTCATCGGCCAGATCACCACCGACGAGGTGTCCTGGTTCAACCGCCACGACGGCCTGATCAGCGCCGTCGACGTGGCCCACGGCTGGATGTTCATGGCGCTGCTCGTGCTCATCGCCGTCCTCGCGCGCCACCACCGCTGGTCGCCCTCGTTCACCATCACCACCGCCCTCCTCGCCACCATCCCCTTCGTCAGCTTCTGGGCCGAGCGCCGCGCCAGCCACGCCATCGCCGCCCATCCCGTCACCTCCGCCGGCGCCTAGTCACTGCTGTCCCAGGTTTCCCACGCTGCCGTGTGAAACCGGGGTTGGCGACAACAAACTTGTTGTTGTCCCCCGTGGTTTCCCACGCTGCCGTGTGAATCTGGGGGCCAGCGGGACGCCTGGGACTACCGCCCGGTGAAGGTGGCCTTGCCGGGGCCGTGGGTGAGGAACGACTCCATGCCGTGCTGGAGGTCGGCGGTGCGGAACAGCTCGGAGGCGATCTGGGTGGTGTGGGCGTTGGCCTCGGGGACGCCGCCGGCCTCGAAGTGGCGCAGGATTCGCTTGGCCGCGCCGAAGGCCTGGGTCGGACCGACCGCGACCTGACGGACGACGTCGAGGACCGCGGTGTCGAACTCCCCGCCGGGATCGGTGCCGCCCGGCAGCACGCGGTTGACCACGTTCCAGCGCTCCAGGGTGGCGGCGTCGTAGGTCGACCCCGTGAAGACGAATTCCTTCGCGCGGCCGACGCCGGCCCGCGCCGCGAGCCGCTGCGTGCCGCCCATCGTGGGCGTGAGGCCGATGACCCGCTCGACCAGGCCGAACGACGCCTTCTCCGACGCCAGGATCACGTCGCAGGCCACCGCGACCTCGAACGCCCACGTGAGCGTGAGGCCGTGCGCCGCGAAGAAGGTGGGCACGTCGAGTGCCGCGACCCGGTCGGGCAGCTCGATCATGCGGTCGTAGAGGACCTTGGTGTCGGCCTCGGTCGTGCGCGCGAAGAACTGCGCGACGTCGACACCACCCGACACGACGCGCCCCTCGGCCCGGATCAGCAGGGCGCGCGGCAGGTCGGCCTGGACGTCGTCCAGCGCGCGGTCGAGCTCGTCGTGCAGCTCCAGCGAGTACAGGTTGAGCGGCGGCGCCGAGAACGTCAGGACCGCGACGTCGTCGACGCGCTCGAGGGTGACCGGCATCAGTGGGTCTCCGGGCGGGCCGGGTCGAACGTGCCCCCCTTGTCGGCGGTCGCCTTGCGCAGGGCGACGACCGCGCCGACCACGAGGGCCAGCACGACGAGGGTCCTTCTGGGGCTGCGGTGAGACATGTCCGACACGCTACCGGGCGGCCGCGCGCCGGATCTGCCGCGCTGGGAGGGGCATGGGACCATGGACTCGCAAGATCACTCCTGGAAGGAATCCCGTGCCCCTCACCGCGACCCTGACGACCAACCTCGGCACCGTCGTCATCGAGCTGTTCCCCGACCACGCGCCGAAGACCGTCGAGAACTTCGTCGGCCTGGCCGAGGGCACCAAGGAGTTCGTCGACCCCGCGACCGGCCAGCTGGCCACGCGTCCGTTCTACGACGGCCTCGGGTTCCACCGCATCATCGCCGACTTCATGCTCCAGGGCGGCGACCCGCTCGGCAACGGCCGCGGCGGACCGGGCTACGAGTTCGAGGACGAGTTCCACCCCGACCTGCGCTTCGA
>JALRKU010000092.1 GCA_023254755.1 Aeromicrobium sp.
GTTGATGGTCGAGCCGACCGAGTCCGAGGACCTCGCCGAGCTCGACCGGTTCTGCGACGCGATGCTGGCGATCCGGGCCGAGATCGACACGGTGCAGGCCGGCGACTGGTCGGCCGACGACAACCCGCTCGTGAACGCCCCCCACACGGCGCGCGAGCTGGTCGACTGGAAGCACGGCTACGACATCGCGACGGGCGTGTTCCCGGCCGGGAGCACCGACGACAAGTACTGGCCGCCGGTCGGCCGGATCGACCAGGCGTACGGAGACCGCAACCTGGCGTGCTCCTGCCCCCCGGTGGAGGCGTTCGCCTGACCGCTCGTGGTGCGGCGGATCAGGAGTACCAGTCGACGATCCGCTGCACCACGACCTGCGGCGTGCGGACCCACTGCACGTGGTCGGTCGTGCCGCCCTCGGGAGCATCGGCCCGCAGATAGGTCCACCGCTCGGTCACGGCCGGGTCGAGGAAGGTCTCGACGTAGCGGTCGGTCGCGGCGCTGACGGCGAGGGCGTCGCCCTGCAGCTTGACCACCAGGGTCGGCTGCTCGATCGGGTGCGGGACCGCGAACGGCGGCCGACCGGTGCGGACGAAGCCCGCCCATTCGCGCATCAGGGTGCGAGCCCCGGGCGCGCCGAAGAACGGCTTGGGCAGGTAGCCGAACACGCGGGTCGCGACGGGGACCGACAGACCCATGAACAGGACTCCGAGCCCGCCGTAGGGGTAGGCGCGGAAGTGCGGCACCGAGGCGCCGATCACGACGAACGCGTCGGCCGGCGGGTGGTGGAGCTGGTGCATCGCGCCGAGCTGCGAGCCCAGGCTGTGGCCGAGCAGGATCACCGGACGGTCGGGGTCCTCCGCGCGGGCCTCGGCGACGGCGTCGGCGATCGCCTGCACCTCGGTCGCGTAGCTCCAGTCGTGGGCCCGCGAGGCGGTGGGCGTGCCACGCTCGAATCCGCGGGTGGGCAGCACGCGGCTCGACCACCCGTGGTCGGCGAACGCCGTCGTGAGCGGACGGTAGAAGCCGGACGGCACGGACATGGCGGCCGAGACGACGACGACGGGCTCGGTCACGCCGCCGCCAGGTGGGGAGCGGGGGTGCTCCAGCACGTCGTCGAGCCGGCGTCGACCAGCGGTTCGCCAGGCGTCCCGGACCGGTTCGACCACCTACGACCACGTGGCCCGGCGCCGAACGGGACCAGGTGCGCGGCGACGAGGGCGAGGTCCTCGTCGACCACGAAGGCGTGCTCCGCACGCTCCTCGCTCGCCGTGGGACGGCGGTGACCGGATGGCGCCATGGCGACAACGTAACAGCCAGTTACCCGCGGTGACGCCGCGACGGCCGATGGTCCAGACTCTCATCGGGACGACGTCGCCCGGGACGCCCGACACGAGACGAGGAGCACGATGAGCTGGCAGCTGCACGGAGACGGACGCTCGGTCTCCGACGACACGATCGTCGCACCGTGGGAACGACTCACCTGGCCACGCACGGTCGGGTTCGGTGTCCAGCACGTCGTCGCCATGTTCGGCGCCACCTTCCTGGTTCCGCTGCTCACCGGTTTCCCGCCAGCAACCACGCTGCTGTTCTCCGGCATCGGCACGATCCTCTTCCTGATCATCACCGCGGGCCGCGTGCCGAGTTACCTCGGGTCGTCCTTCGCCTTCATCGCCGTGGTGATGGCGGCGTCCGGCTATTCGGGGACTGGCGCCAACGTCAACATCTCTGTGGCCCTCGGCGGCATCATCGCGGCCGGCGCCGTCTACGCGCTGATCGGCCTCATCGTCATCAAGATCGGTTACGGCTGGGTCGAAAAGCTGATGCCGCCGGTGGTTACCGGTGCCATCGTTGCGGCCATCGGCCTCAATCTGGCGCCGATCGCCGTCAAGGGAATTTCGGCGACCGGTTTCGATCGTACCGTCGGCCTGATCACCATCGTCGCGGTGGGCGCCGCCGCCGTC
>JALRKU010000190.1 GCA_023254755.1 Aeromicrobium sp.
GGCCCAGGCCGACTACTCCTGAGACCCCCCCCCGCTGACGAGTCACTGGTTTCCGCGGACGAGTCACTGGTTTCCGCTGACGAGTCACCTGTTTCCGCTGACGAGTCACCTGTTGCCGGTGACGAGTCACTGACCTGCCCGCCCTGTGGACGGCCGCGAGCGCGACCGCTCTGGCTCGGGTACTCATCGGGGGCATGGAGCTGATCAACGACGGCCGACCCTTTACCGCTCGCCAGGCAGCACGACTCGGGTGGAGCGCGGTCCAGACGTCCAGGGCGGTCGACGACGGCCGACTGCGCCGCGTCATTCGCGGAGTCTTCGTCGACGCCTGGGTCCCTGACTCCCGAGAGCTCCGGTTCGCCGCCGTCCGACTCGTGGCTCCCGCCCATGCAGTCGCCTGCAACGAGACCGCAGCCCGGCTGCACGGGATCGACGCCTACGCTCCCGGTGAGCGGCACCTCCTGGAGCCGTCGTTCCTGGTGCCCCACGCGCAGTCGCGGATGCGGCGTCCGGGAATCCGCTGTCGTCAGGCCATCGTCGCGGCCGACGACGTCGAGCACGTCGGCGGCGTGTGGGTCACGACGCCGCTGCGCACCAGCCTCGATCTGCTTCGCACGCTGTACCGTCCCTACGCCTTGGCCTCCGCCGACGCGTTCGTGGCCAGGGGACTCGTCGATCGCCACGAGCTGGTGCGTGAGGCCCACCGGCTCACGGGGTATCGGGGCATCGTGCAGGCTCGCGAGCTCGCGACGTTCGTCGACGGCGCGGCCGCGTCGCCGGGCGAGTCGTGGATGCGCTTGCGCCTGCTCGACGCCGGCCTGCCGAGACCGACGCTCCAGCACGAAGTGGTCGGTGACGATGGGCGGTCACGATTCCTCGATCTGGCCTACCCCGAGTCCCTCGTCGGCGCCGAGTACGACGGCAGGCGTCATCACACGTCCGACGCCGACGTGGTCCACGACCTGAAGCGGCGATCCGAGCTGGAGCGGGTGCACGGCTGGCGCATCGTCGTGGCACGCCGTGAGGACGTGTTCGGACCCGACCCCTCTCTCGAGATCGACGTCGCGGCACTGCTCGGCGAGACGGCACGACTCCCTCGTCTCTGGGGAACCGCCGAGCAGCGAGACGATGCCGCCTGAACCGCAGGAAGTGACTCCTCACCCGAAACGAGTGACTCGTCAACGGAAACGAGTGGCTCCTCGCCGGCAACAAGTGACTCGTCACCGGCAACGAGTGACTCGTCAGCGGGAGGTCGTGACTCGTCGTGGGCTACTGGGTGAGGCGGTAGACGTCGAAGACGCCCTCGACGGTGCGGACGGCCGAGAGGACGTGGCCGAGGTGCTTGGCGTCGCCCATCTCGAAGGTGAACTTGCTCTTGGCGACGCGGTCGCGGCCCGTGACGACCGAGGCCGACAGGATGTTGACGTGCTGGTCGCTGATGACCCGCGTGATGTCGCTCAGCAGGCCTGGGCGGTCGAGCGCCTCGACCTGCACCGCCACCAGGAAGGTGCTGTTGCCGGTGGGCGCCCACCGCACGTCGACGAACCGCTCGGGCTGCGAGGACTCCAGATCGGCGACGTTGACGCAGTCGGCGCGGTGCACCGACACCCCGGACGTGCGGGTCACGAAGCCACGGATGTCGTCTCCCGGCACCGGCGTGCAGCAGCGGGCGAGCTTGACCATGGCCCCGGAGTCCAACCCCTCGACGAGCACGCCGGCGTCGGCACTGAGCCTGGACCGCCGGCGCGGCCGGTCCTCGGTGGGCAGGATCGTGGCCTCGGCGAGGTCCTCCCCGGCCCCCG
>JALRKU010000260.1 GCA_023254755.1 Aeromicrobium sp.
GTTGTCGACGACGTCGAGCCGGTGACGGGCGAGCCCGCGCTCCTCGGCGAACAGGACGACGGCCGCGACGAGCCACGCGACCGCGACGATCGTGGTCGCCCGCAGGACGATCTCGATCGAGTCGGCGGCCGCGGTCGGCACACCGCCACGGACCGGCTCGACCGGCAGGGCGTGCGTCATCGACGACCAGGTCGCGACGGCGACGAGCAGCAGCTGGAACGGTCGCCGTGCCCGCGCGGACAGCTGGGCGCCAGCCGGAGCGCGTCGTGCCACCAGGGCCATCGCTCCGCGGGCGGCGAGGGAGAGGGCGACGGCCGCGGCGAGTGCCGCAGCGAGCGTCATGACGAGGTCGATCCACGGATCCGTCATCGTTTCAGTCTTGCGGCTGCCCCGTGTCGTCGCACGGCCACGGGGCGGTGACCTCGGTCACCGTCTCAGGCCAAGATCGCCAGCTGCCGGCTCTGCGCGAGCAGGTGACCGTCGGCGTCCCACAGCTCGCCGTCCTCCTCGTGGAAGCCGTCGACGACGTGCCGCGTCGTGAACCGGGTCGCGATCCACGGTGTCGTCGGCAGCCGGTGCAGGTGCACCGTCAGCTGGACCGTGAGCGACGCCGTCGCGACGTCGGGCCCCAGCTCGAAGACGGGCGGGACGAACGAGTCGCAGAAGAACGCGAGCGTGGCCCAGTCGCCGACGCGCCCGTCGCTGCGGCGCTGCCACAGCTCGTACGTGGGGTCCTGCGACGGTGCTCCGACGAAGAACCCCGGAGGAGCCGCGAGGCGGTAGTCGACGCGACCGAAGATCCCCTCGTCGGGCAGCGCGGAGCGCGGGTCGGGCAGGGTCTCGGGGTCGGGCAGCTGCGGTGGGGTGCCGAGCTCCACGCTCGGTCGGTCGCCGGACCGAGGGCCGAAGCTGGCCGTGAGCTGGGCGATCAACCGACCGTCCTGCGTCAGCGTCGCGTCGCCCGTCTGGATCGTCCGACCGTGGCGCACGGGCCGGCAGATCATCTCGGCCGCGCCGTTCGACGGCGGACCGTGGTAGGTGATCGCGGCGACACGGGGTCCGGAGGCGCCGCCGTCGGACCCGGTGCTGGTGGTCTCCATCTCGTCGGCCAGGCCCGTGAGCATCGCGGCCAGGATGTAGCCGCCGTTCGGGCGACCGGCGGGGGTGTTCCAGCGGTCCGTCATCAGCAGGTCCCGGACGCCGTCGCCACGGGGAGTCGATGCGAGGTCGGTCTCGTACACGTCGTCGGTCACGCAGGTCATCCTCCACCAGGCGCGGGGCCGCGGCGCGATACCCTCGGACCATGACGTCGCCGCTCGCCACCGAGGCCGCGCCCTTCGGGCGTGTGCTGACCGCCATGGTCACGCCGTTCACCGCCGACGGCGAGCTCGATCTCGACGCGGCCCAGAAGCTGGCGACCCACCTGATCGACCACGGCAACGACGGTCTGGTGGTCTCCGGCACGACGGGCTCACCGCCACCATCCTGACGCTGCGAGGGGTTGGTTTCGTCGTGGCCGCGGGCGTGGGTGCCTTCGAGGTCGGGCTCGCGCTGCGGGGGAACCTGGATCTGGGCATGGATCCGCGGCGCGTCGCCTTCATGTTCA
>JALRKU010000400.1 GCA_023254755.1 Aeromicrobium sp.
CCATGCACGCTGCGGGAAGAATCCTGGAAGAGAAGACCGGTGTCCCCACCTATTTTCTGGACCATCTCTACGGCCTCGCCGCCACCGATGCCCTCCTGATGGCCCTCGCCGAAATCAGCGGCAGTCCGGTGCCGGAACGCCTGGAGCCGGGCGACGTACGCCTCGGCGGCGGGGCTCTCGGCGTCGACGACGCCCCAGTGCTCGAGGTCCTCGTCGATCGCGGCCAGCCGCTCGATGCCACGGTCGACGACGGCCGAGGCGCACGGGTCGCCGCTCAGGTCGCGACCCACCGACTCCATCGCGGCGTACACCCGACGCAGCAGCGTGAGGTAGTGGGCGTATCCCTCGGCCGAGACCCGGCCGGCCAGGAGCTCGGACATGAAGCTCGACGTCTCGGCGGCCTCGTGCTCGGCGCGCGAGCCGTCGCGCATCAGGACCGACAGAGGCGGAGCGACCTCGGCGGTGGCGGTCATGCGGTCCTCCAGGACGGTGCGGGCACGGCAAGGCTCACCTGAATGCTAACGGGCCTGGAGGGAGACGAGTCGCTCGAGCGACGTCACCAGGGCGCCGAACGCCCGCCGATGCACCGTAATGTACCGAGCGTGGACACCTCCGAGGCGGCACGGCAGGCAGCGGACGCGCTGCGCGATCTGGTGGGAGAACCCGCCGCGACCTGGGACGTCGCCCTGGTGATGGGGTCGGGCTGGCTGCCGGCCGCCGATGCCCTCGGCGAGCCGGAGCACGAGGTCCCCCTCGCCGACCTTCCGGGCTTCAGCGCCCCCGCCGTCGCCGGACACGGCGGCACGCTCCGCTCCGTGCGCGTCGGCGACCGCCGCGTGCTGGTCTTCCTCGGACGCACCCACTACTACGAGGGCAAGGGCGTCGACGCCGTCGTGCACGGTGTTCGGACCGCAGCCGCCGCCGGCGTGCGGGCCGTCGTGCTGACCAACGGCTGCGGCGGGCTGAACCCCGCGTGGTCCCCCGGCACCCCCGTGCTGATCCGCGACCACATCAACCTCACGGCGCAGACCCCCCTCAAGGGCGCGACCTTCATCGACCTCACCGACCTGTACGCGCAACGCCTGCGCGACCTGGTGCGCGAGGTCGACCCCTCGCTCGACGAGGGCGTGTACGTCCAGCTCACCGGCCCGCAGTACGAGACGCCGGCCGAGATCGGCTACATCCGGGCGATCGGCGGTGACCTCGTCGGCATGTCCACGACCCTCGAGGCCATCGCGGCCCGCGAGGCGGGTCTCGAGGTCCTCGGTCTGTCGCTGGTCACCAACGCGGCTGCCGGGATGACCGGTGAGCCGCTGAACCACGAAGAGGTCCTCGAGGCCGGCAAGTCCGCCGCCACCCGCATGGGCGCCCTCCTCGGCCAGGTCGTCCCCCGGATCTGACCCGTCTAGGGTGAGGCCATGGACGTCGTGGACCGCGCTCGTGACTGGCTCTCGCAGGACCCGGACCCCACGACGCGGGCCGAGCTGCAGGCGCTGATCGACGCGGGCGACGAGGCCGAGCTGACCGAGCGGTTCAGCGGTCGGCTCCAGTTCGGCACCGCAGGGTTGCGGGGAGCGCTCGGCGCCGGACCGCAGCGGATGAACCGGGTGATCGTGGCCCAGGCGGCCGCCGGACTCGCCGCCTACCTGCTGCGCGAGCACGTCGGCGCCGGCCGGCCGAGCGTCGTGGTCGGCTACGACGCGCGGTCCAACTCCGACGTGTTCGCGCGCGACACCGCCGAGATCATGCAGGGCGCGGGCGTCGACGCCCACCTGCTCCCCCGCCACCTGCCGACGCCGGTCCTCGCGTTCGCGATCCGCCACCTCGGCGTCAGCTCGGGCGTCATGGTGACGGCGTCGCACAACCCTCCGCAGGACAACGGCTACAAGGTCTACCTCGCCGACTCGAGCCAGATCGTGCCACCCGCCGACGCCGACATCTCCGCGGCGATCGACGCGGTCGGCCGCGTCGACGAGCTGCCCCGGAGCATCGACTACACGGTCCTCGGCGACGACGTCGCGACCGCGTACGCCTCCGCCGCGGCGTCGGTCGCGACCGACGGCCCCCGCGACGTCGTGGCCGTCTACACCGCGATGCACGGCGTCGGGCGCGACACCCTCGTCGACGTGGTCGAGCGCGCCGGCTTCCCGGCGCTGCACCCCGTCGCTGAGCAGGCCGACCCGGACCCCGCGTTTCCCACCGTCGCGTTCCCCAACCCGGAGGAACCTGGCGCGATGGACCTCGCGCTCAAGCTGGCCTCCTCCGTGGGGGCCGACGTGATCGTCGCGAACGACCCCGACGCCGACCGCTGCGCCGTCGGCGTGCGTGAGGGCGAGGGCTACCGCATGCTCACGGGCGACCAGGTCGGCGTGCTCCTCGGCGACCTGTGGCTGCGTCGCGGCGTGCCGGGCACCTACGCGGCCTCGATCGTGTCGTCCGACCTGCTCGGACGCCTCGCCGCTGCGCAGGGCCGGGCCTGGCAGCAGACCCTGACGGGCTTCAAGTGGATCGGCAAGATCGGCGACCTCGCGTACGGCTACGAGGAAGCGCTCGGCTACTGCGTCTCGCCCCACCTGACCCGCGACAAGGACGGCATCACGGCGATCCTCGAGGTCCTCGAGCTGGCGGCCGACCTCAAGGCGCAGGGCCGCACCCTGCTGGACCGGCTCGACGACCTCTACCGCGAGCACGGGCTGCACCACACGGGCCAGCTGTCGGTCCGCGTCGACGACCTGGCGATCATCGCCGACGCCATGCGCACCCTGCGCACCGCTCCGCCCGCGGCCCTCGGTGGTCTCGCGGTCACCGCCGTCGACGACCTGGAGAACGGGTACCGCGGGCTGCCCCCGACCGACGGCATCCGCCTCGGCCTGGAGGGCGACACCCGCATCATCTGCCGACCGTCCGGCACCGAGCCCAAGCTCAAGTGCTACGTCGAGGTGGTCGTGCCGGTCGACGACTCCGTCGCCGCCGCCCGCGAGGTGGCCACCGCACGGCTCGAGGCGATCACCGCCGACCTCGCCGCCGCGCTCGGCCTCTGAACGAGACCGAGCGCGGCGCGCGAGCGACTACCGCTTCGTGACGTTCACCGTCGTGGTCGTCGCTCCCGGCTCCGTGGTGGGAGCCCCCTCGTAGGACACCGCGAGCGTCTTCGTCCCGGTCTTGGTGAAGGCGCGCAGCGTGACGACCGCCGTGCCGTCGGACACCGTGCCGGTGCCGAGCAGTGACGAGCCGGACGTGACGCGCACCGTGCCGCCGTCGACCGTGTAGCCCGTGGCAGCCACGGTCACCGTGACCTTCGCCCTGGTCTTCTTGACCACGACCTTCGACGGCGACACCGTGGCGGACACGACCGGCGTGGCGCGCACGATCGTCAGGTCGACGTCGGCGGTGTCGGGATCGGTGCCCGCACCTCCGGCGTAGGCGACGGTCAGCGCGTGCTCGCCCGGGAGCAGCGTGGTGCTGACGGGAAGCGTCGCCCGACCGTCGACCAGCGAGCCGGAGCCGACCACGTGACCGGCCTCGTCGAAGACGAACAGCGCGCCCGACGTGGCGGGCGTGCCGGTGACCTCGATCGAGGCCGTGCCGTACGTCGTGGAGCCCGGCGCTGCCGACAGCTCTGCCGCAGCGCGGATCACCGTGACGTCGAGCTGCGTCGACGAGCCCGCGTTGGCGTCGTCGCCTCCGTACTCGACGACGAGGCGGTGACGTCCGAGCGAGAGCCCGTCGACCGGGATCGTGACCGAGCCGTCGTCGAGCTCGGCGGAGCCGAGCGTCTCGCCGTCCTCGCTCACCGTGACCGTGCCCGTGGGCTCGGCGCCGGTGACCGAGACCTCGATCGGCACGGGACGCCCCGACCGCACCGTGCCGGGCGCGTCGGCGGTCACCGCCGTGCCGACCGGGATCGTGACCGCCACGATCTCGGGGTCGTGGTCGCTGGCGCGGAACGGCGACGCGGTGTCGACGAGCGGGCTGACGTTGTAGTTCCAGCGGCTGTACTCGCGGCCGACCGACTCGTAGGAGTTGATGTTCCAGATGTCGGCCCCCGTGACGTCGTCGAACACCGCGTCGGAGGCGAAGACGTGGTCGAGCGAGCCGATCATGCCGTCGAACTGGTAGGTCTCCTTGCTGGTCAGCTCCGACGCGACGTTGACGTAGCCGCCGTCCTCGACGATCCGAACCGGGTCCTCCTCGTCGTAGGCGTTGAAGTCGCCGGTGAGGAACACCCGCTCGGTGTCCGCCTCGGCAGCCAGCTCGTCGGCGAACGCCAGCAGCGCGGTCGCCTGCGCCGTGCGTGACGCGTTGCCGGCCCCCTGGCCGTCGCCCTGGTCGGCGTCGGCACCGTCGCCCGAGCCCTTGGACTTGAAGTGGTTCACGACCACGACGAACGACGACGAGTCGGGGGCTCCGAGCGGCTTGAACGGCTGGCCGTAGGGCTCGCGGGCGTTGGCGAACGCGGCCGACCCGACCAGCACCCGGCCGTCGCCCACCGGCTCGACGACGTCGCGCTGGTAGATCACCGCGGTGCGGATGACGTCCTGCTCCGACAGGGCGGGCAGCTCGTCGGGCGACGCGGTGTAGGCCCACTTCTCGCGGCCGGCGTCGTCGTTGAGGGCGCCGACGAGGCGGGCGACCGCCGCGTCACGGTCCGGGCCGAACTTGGCCGAGTTCTCGATCTCCTCCAGCGAGACGACGTCGGCGTCGAGGGTGTTGATCGCCTCGACGATCTTGCCCTCCTGTCGGGCCAGGCTCACGGGATTCGCGGCACCGCGTGGACCGTTGCCGGAGTCCGACTGCGGGTTGCCGCACTCGTTCGCGGTGACGTTCTCGCCGGCTCGGTCCTTGTAGTACGTGCAGACGTTGCCGGGCAGCGCGTCCCACTCCTCGGCCGTGGTCGGGAAGTAGTTGAGCACGTTGAACGTGCCGATCGTGATCGTGCCGTCACCGACCGGCGCGGGCGAGTCGACGCGGGTGGACGGGCCGAACTCGACCGGTCCCGTGCCACCGGCGGTGACCGGCGAGATCGGCTGCAGCTTCCACAGGCTGTTGCGGAAGTCGAGCACCACGGGACCGCCGAACGTGACCTGCTGGCCGACGCGCACCTCCTCGTCGGTCAGCCACGGCACCGGGGTGCCCTGGTTGGCCGCGGCGAAGAAGTTGACCGATGCGCCGTCGTCGACGGTGACGAGCCGCGCCTCGTTCTCGGCCAGCTGAGCGGCCGCCGCGTCGCCCGGCGCGACCACGTTGGTCGGGTTGGGCAGAGGCTCGTCACCCGGCGCGAGGCCGATCTCGGCGTACTGGTTGGTCGCGTAGTTGTTCGTGATCGTGAAGTCGCCCGTGGGCGCGAGGAGCATGCCCTCGCGCGCCTCCTTCTCCGCGGCGGTGAGCGGGAACGCGGTGGCGGCGGCCGTGACACCCGTGACCGGATCGCCGAGCACCGAGAACGAGGACGGCGTGATCTCGGTGAGCCCGTTGAACTCGGTCACGACGCCGGTCACCTCGACGAGCCGGCCGATCTGCACCTGGGAGCTGCTCGCGAAGGACGACCCGAACACGTACAGGCCGGTCGACGCACCGTCGATGGGCGCGTTCGTGCCGTCGGTCTGGATGAACGCGCCGTTGAAGCCACCGGTCTTGTAGACGGCCGTCACGACACCCTGCGTCGTGACCTTCTCGTCCTTCACCGGGCTGACGTCTCCCGCGCCCTGGATCTGGGCGATCGCGAGCTCCTCGGGGTCACCCGGGTCGGGGTCCGTGCCGCCTCCGCACCCGGCGCTGTTGCACGGGGTCGCGGTCGCGGACGTGAAGTCGGCGCCGTTCTGGTCGGTGTCGTCGTGCGTCGCGTTGCGGGTGATGCCGTTGGTGGCCGAGCCGGCCGGCGCGGCCGAGGCGCCCTCGCGGTAGGTCGCCGTGCCGTAGCCGACGAGGTCGACCAGGTTCGCATCGGCGAGCGCTCCCGTGGCGGGCAGCGCGGCGGTCGTGCGGGACAGCGCCACCTGGCCACCCGTCGCGCTCGCCTGGACCGTCGACGTGACGTCGGCAGTCGGGATGTCCTTCGTGTTGTTCGCGTTGCCCGGACCGGCCACCAGCAGGTAGCCGCCGGCCGGGATCGACCGGTTGCCGAGCGGGCTGATCGAGCCGAACGCCGACGTCGAGGCGGCGGCCCGGTACTGCAGCGACCATCCCGAGACGTCGACGGACGAGGTCGTCGGGTTGTGCAGCTCGTAGAACCGCTGCTTGTAGGTGCCGCCCCCCGATCCCCCGTTGGGGTAGATCTCGTTGATGACGACGTGGTCGGCGCCGGCCGCGGTCGCCCCGCCGACCGGCACGACCGCGAGGGTCGTGCCGGCCAGGACGGAGGCGACGCACCAGCCGAGCGCACGGCGCAGACGTGAGGTGCTCACGATGTCCCCCGATTCCCTCGTCCGCTACTTCTTCTTCACGGTGATCGTCGCGGTGCCGGTCGACCCGTCGGCCACCTCGCTGCCCGAGTACGTCGCCGTGACCGTCTTGGTGCCGGTCTTGATGAACACCGGCAGCGTGACCGTGGCCGTGCCCGTCGAGGACAGCAGCACCGTCGTGCTGAAGTTGCCGCCGTTCGTCACCGTGACCGTGCCCGTCGGGGTGAAGCCCGTCGCCGCGACCGTGAAGGTCACCTTGGCCTTGGTCTTCTTGACCACGACCTTGGACGGACTGACCGAGGTCTTGGTCGTCGTCGTGGCGCCCTTCTCGATGGTGACCGCGACGGTCGTGTTGTCGGCGTCGTACGAGGTGCTGCCCGCGTAGGCGACCGTGAGGTCGTGGTCGCCCGGCTTCAGCGCCGTCGCCAGCGTGGTCACGGTGGCCGCGCCGTCCTTCATCAGCCCCATGCCGACGAGCGTGGAGGTGTCGTCGAACAGGTAGACCAGGCCGCTCGCGCCCTCGTCGGCCGTGACGGTGACCTCGGCGCCCTGACCGTACTGGCCGGCCTCGGCCGTGGCCTCCAGACCCGGATCGCCCTTCACGACGTCGACCGTGGTGGTGGTCGACGACCCGACGTGGTCGTCGTCGCCGGCGTAGGTGACCTCGAGCTCGACGTCACCGACGTCGGCACCGGCCAGGTCGGCGGCCACGGTGACCTGGCCGTCCTCGAGGGTGCCCTGGCCGACCGCCGCCCCGTCGCGGGTCACCGTCACGGTGCCGGTGGGCTCGGTGCCCGTCTCGGACGTCACGGTGACGTCGATGTCGGCGTCCTCGTCGAGACCGACCTCGGCCGCCGGCGGCGTCGCCTCGGTCGTCGTGGCGGCCTGGTCGATCGTGACCTCGACCGAGCCCGACGCGGCCGGGTAGGTGCCGTCACCGGAGTATCGAGCCGTCAGCGCGGACGCGCCGGCGCCCAGGTCGGTGCTGTCGACGTCGATCGTGACCTGGCCGTCGACCAGGTCGCCCTCGCCCACGACGGTGTCCCCCGTCGAGAGGGTGACCTCGCCCGTGGGCTCGCCGACGGGGCCCGACACCGTGACCGCGACCGGCACGTCGTCGCCGTAGGCGACGCCCTCGCCGGCCTCGGCCGACACCTTCGCGCCCGTGACGTCGAGCGGGACGACGACCTTGGTGCCGACGGGCAGGTTGCCTGCGTAGACCGTCGACTCGACGCGGACCGACCCGCTGACACCGTCGGGCAGCGCGAACGAGAGGGGTGCGCTGGTGCCACCCGAGACCGACGTGGTGCCGAGCGTCTTCGAGCCCCCCTCGTAGACCAGCTTGGAGACCACCCGTGTCGCGGCGGGCGTGCCGAGCGACGTCAGGTCGAGCTTGCCGAGCGTGTACGAGACGGCGCCGCCGACCGGGTACTTGGCCTTGACGCCCGTCGTCTGCACCGCGTGCTTGGCGTAGCTCGGGTCGATCGGGCTCTCGTCGGCGAAGTACTGGATCCAGCCGTCGCGGTCGACCAGGCCCGTGTCGGTCGTGACGCCCTCCTTGAAGGCGCGGAAGTTGTCGCCGCCCGCGGCCAGGAACGAGAAGGTCGCGACCTTGTACTGGGCGGCCGGGTCGACCTCGGCACCGTCGATGCGCAGCGACTGGATGCGGCTGCCCTCGGGCAGCGTCGGGTCGAACGTGTAGGACACGTTCTTCGACGTGCCGAGCTGCAGGTACGCCCGTGACGGCACGTTGCCCGCGGCGTCGCGCTGCCACTGCTGCTCGAACAGCTTCTTGATCGAGGCGCCGCTCAGCCGCACCGAGACCAGGTTGTTGGCGAACGGCAGCACCGCGTTCAGCTCGGCGTAGGTGGTGACGCCGTCGCCGTCCACGCCTCCGGTGCCCGCGTACTTCAGGTCGGCGCGCAGACCGCCGGGGTTGACGAGCGCGAGGTCCGCCCCTGCCGGCTCGTCGCCGACCTTCGCGAGCAGCGCGTCGGCGACCAGGTTGCCCAGGCTCGACTCCGAGGCGCGGTCGTCGCGGGTGCTGCCGACGAACGCGGTCGTGATGTCGCCGGTGATCTGGCCCTTCTCGACGTTGCCGACCTGGTTGGCGTAGGTCACGGCGGCGTCGCGGATCTGCTTGACCTGCGCCAGGTCCGGATAGGTCGAGACCAGCGACGCGTCGGCCGTCGTCAGGCGGGCGACGTTGCGCAGCGAGTAGCTGCTGACGGCACCGGTGTCGGGGTTGACCTGCAGCTTGATCTGGCCGACGTTCTCGCCGTAGTTGCCGGTCTGGATCACCGGGCGGGTGCCGCCGCCACCGGGGATCGGGGCGTCGTACGCGTACTTCTGGTGCGTGTGGCCCATGAAGATCGCGTCGACGTCGGCCGTCGTGTCCTCGACCAGGTGCCGGAACACGGCGCTGCTCTGGACCGCCTGGGCGAACGTCTGGGTGCCGTCAGGCGCTCCCTCGTGGAACGACGCGACGATGACGTCCGGGCGCTCGGCCTCGGGGAGCGCGTCGAGACGGGCGACCTCGGCGTTGATGCCGGCGACGGGGTCGCCGAAGGTGAGGCCCTCGATGCCCGCCGGGCTGACGAGCGCGGGCGTCTCCTGGGTGACGGCTCCGACGACTGCGACCTTGACCCCCTCGACGTCGAAGGTGGCCGAGGGGTCGAGGGCGGGTTCGCCGCCCGCCTTGGTCACGTTGGCGCCGAGGATCGGGAAGTCGGCCCGCGGGATGATCCGGTCGACCAGGTCGGCGTAGCCCTTGTCGAACTCGTGGTTGCCGGCCGCCGACGCGTCGAGCCCGAGGGCGTTGAGCACGTCGATCGTCGGGTTGTCGTCCTGCACCGCCGACGCGAACAGCGATGCGCTCACGTTGTCGCCCGCCGAGACCAGCAGCGACTGGCCCGCGGGCGCGTCGGCCTCCAGCTGCTTGACCGTGCCCGCCCACTGCACGGTCGCGGCGTCGATGCGGCCGTGGAAGTCGTTGATGCCGACGAGGTTGATCGTGACGTCGTCGGCGGCCTGCACCGGCGCGGCCG
The DNA here is from genome assembly GCA_023254755.1 of Aeromicrobium sp. GTDB lineage: Bacteria > Actinomycetota > Actinomycetes > Propionibacteriales > Nocardioidaceae > Aeromicrobium. The sequence goes on from JALRKU010000400.1 coordinate 9,449, forward strand.
CGAGGACCGTGGCGCCGAGGGCCGTCGCGCAGGCGACGCCGAGGAGGCGGGAGGGCAGCTTCACGTGGGTTCCTTCGTCCAGGAGGGAGCCACGACGGCAACGACTGCGCCGGTCCCCCCGATGCGTTCCACGGGCCGAACGGCTCGCGTGGCATCAGCACACAACGGGCCGCGATCGGTGTCAACAGCCTGAGAGGACCCTGAAGGTGACACTTTGATGAAGTCTCGCCGTAGGGTGTCGGGCGGGCTGTCGAGCCCGGGACAGGAGGGCTGCGTGAACGACGGTGGACGACCGCACCACGGCGCCGTGATCCTCGCGGGACCGTCGGGTTCGGGCAAGTCGCACCTGGCCGAGCGCCTCGGCTGGCCCGTCCTCCGCCTCGACGACTTCTACCGCGAGGGTGACTGCCTCGACCTGCCGCGCTCGACGCTGGGCATCGTGGACTGGGACGACCCGCGCTCGTGGGACGCCGTGGCGGCGATCGACGCGATCGTCGCGCTCTGCCGCACGGGCAGCACCGAGGTGCCGGTCTACGACATCGCGCAGAGCCGTGTCGTCGGCACCCACGTGGTGCGCGCCGACGGACCCTTCCTCGCCGAGGGCCTGTTCGCCGACGAGATCGTCAGCGCGGTGCGCGCGGCGGGGGTGCTCGACCACGCGATCTGTCTTCGCCGTCCCCGAGCGCTGACCTTCGTGCTGCGCCTGGCGCGCGACCTGCGCGAGGGACGCAAGGCGCCGTGGGTGCTGCTGCGTCGCGGGTGGCGGCTCATGCTCGACGAGCCGCGCATCGTGGCCCACGCGGTCTCGCGCGGGTGCGCCGCCATGTCGCCCCGCGAGGCCTACGCGCTGCTGTCGGACCCCGCCCGCGCCTGAGCTCAGGCGAGCGCGGCGTACGCCGGCTTGATGACGTCGTTGATCATGGTCAGCCGCTCGTCGAAGGGCAGGAACGCGCTCTTCATCGCGTTGACCGTGA
>JALRKU010000477.1 GCA_023254755.1 Aeromicrobium sp.
GATGATCCAGTAGCCCGGCAGCGTGGCGTGGAACCACTCACCCTTGGCGAACGGCGTCACGAGCAGCATCCCCACCGCCAGCGCGAGGTCGAGGCCGAGCAGGGTAGGGCTGCGCCGCTCGGGTGCGGCGTAGGCGACGACGAACCCGGCGGTCGCGACCACCATGACCGCCACACAGGTCCAGCCGAGGGCCGGGCGGTCGTAGTTGTTGCGGTAGGCGCTGATGACGACGGTGTAGACGAGCACCACGACCCGCAGCGCGGCCAGCGCGCGGAACATGCGGTTCTCGACGGCGAGCGCGGCCCGCGTCGTACCGCTGCTCATGGCCGGACCAGGCTCAGGAGGCGAGCTTCCGCTGCTCGGCCTCGGCGTGCTTCTTCGACTCGGCCTTGGCGCGGGTGGCGTACATGTCGACGTACTCCTGCTGGGAGAGCCGCATGATCTCGTACATGATCTCGTCGGTGATCGAGCGCAGGATGAAGCGGTCGTTCTCCATGCCGGCGTAGCGGGAGAAGTCCAGCGGCTTGCCGAAGCGCACGGTCGGGCGGGTGATCCGGCCGAACTTCTTGCCCGGCGGCGCCACCACGTCCGTGCCGACGACGGCGGTCGGGATCACCGGGACGCCGGTCTCCAGGGCGAGCCGGGCGATCCCGGTCTTGCCGCGGTACAGGCGGCCGTCGTGGGAGCGGGTGCCCTCGGGGTAGATCCCGAACAGCTCGCCCTCGGCCAGCACCCGCTTGGCGGACACCAGCGCGCCGGACGCCGCGTCACCGCTCGTGCGGTCGATCGGGATGTTGCCCGTGCCGCTGAAGAAGTTCTTCTGCAGCCAGCCCTTGACGCCCGGTGAGGTGAAGTACTCCGCCTTCGCGACGAAGCGCACCATCCGCGGGATGACCAGCGGCATGAAGAGCCAGTCGGCGTACGACAGGTGGTTGCTGGCGAGGATCGCGGCACCCTCGCGCGGCACGTTCTCGGTCCCTTCGGCCCACGGCCGGAAGATCAGCTTCAGCAGCGGCCCCAGCGCGAGGAACTTCAAGAACCAGTAGAACACGCAGAGGACACTACTCCGACGAACCGGTGTCGGCGATGATGGACGCATGACCCCGTCGTCCGCCGTTCCCGTCCGTCCCGGCGCCGAGCCGTTCAGCGCCGAGGGCGGCCCCGTCGGCGTGCTGCTGAGCCACGGCTTCACGGGATCGCCGGCCTCCATGCGCCCTTGGGGCGAGCACCTCGCGGCGCTCGGGCACACCGTGCGCGTCCCACGTCTGCCCGGCCACGGCACCACCTGGCAGGACATGAACCGCACCCGCTGGCAGGACTGGTACGCCGAGCTCGAGACGGCGTTCGACGACCTCGTAGCGCGGTGCGACACCGTCGTCGTGGGGGGCCTGTCGATGGGTGGCGCACTGGCCCTGCGGCTCGCCGAGGAACGCGCCGACGAGGTCGCCGCCGTCGTCGTGGTCAACCCGGCGATCGCGTCGGGCCGGTTCGACGTCAAGCTCGTCCCGCTCCTGCAGTGGGTCGTGCCGTCCATGCCGGGCATCGGCAACGACATCAAGAAGCCCGGCGTCGACGAGGTGGGCTACGACCGCACCCCGCTGAAGGCGCTCGCGTCGATGCTGCAGCTGTGGAAGGTGATCCGCGCCGACCTCGCGTCGGTGCGCGCTCCCCTGCTGTACCTGCGCTCGGCCGACGACCACGTCGTCGACGAGACCTCGACCCCCTTGGTGATGGAAGGAGTGTCGTCGACGGTGCGCGAGCTCGTGCCGCTTCCCGACAGCTTCCACGTCGCCACGATCGACAACGACGCCGAGACCGTCTTCGAGCGGTCCGCGGCCTTCATCGAGGAGCACGCCCGTGCCCGCAGCTGATCGGTCGGGAGCCGGCGGGTCCGGCGGCGACGAGTTCGATCGCATCGTCGAGCGCCTCGATCTCGACCTGTCCTTCCCCGACGACGAGACCGCACCGAACCCCGGGGCGGCCGACGACGAGGCGTCGCGACCGTGGAGCCGAGGTCCTGACGCCGACGACGAGGAGGAGCCGTTCTACCGACGGGTCCAGCCCTCCGAACGCCCCTGGCGGCGCGGCACGACCCTGGCCATGACGGCCCTCGTGGGCGCCCCGCTGACGCTGGTCGTCTGCTCCCTGATGGCGATCATCGTGCCTCGGGCCGTGCTCGCCGCGCTGGTGCTGCTGTTCGTGGCCGGAGCGGTCTACCTGATCGCCCAGCTGCCGGAGCACGGTCCGGCCGACCGCGACGGGCCCGACGACGGCGCCGTCATCTGACCCGTCAGGCCTCGCCCTCGCGCTGCTCGAGCGCCGCACGCACGTCGGCGAGGGCGTGGGAGTCGGGATCGATCGCCTCCGCGGCTCGCAGGTGCGACCGGGCGTCGTCCAGGCGGCCCAGGCGCACCGACAGCTCGGCGAGGTAGAGCAGCGCCGCCAGTCGGTGGTGCGGCGCGGCCGCGACGCCGTGGCGCTCGAACGCCGACGGGCCAGACGTCGACGGGCCAGACGCCGGGTCGCCGGACGCCGGGCCGCCGGACTCGTCGGTCGCCCGGGTCGGCGCCGGCAGGGTGACGGCCGAGGCCGGGTCCGGTGGCGGCAGCGACGGGCCGGGCCGGCGGAGCACCGGCTCGCCCTCGGGCGGCGGAGGGGGCTCGGGCAGCTCCAGCTGGCCGGCCACCTGCTCCACGACCTCGATCCGGTCGTCCACGTCGACCTCGTTGCGGACCACACGGATGCGGTTGCCTGCGACGTCGACGAGGCTGAAGCCGACGAACGCGCTGTCGTCGGCCGGCACCAGCAGACGCGGGAAGCCGCGCGTCGGCGCCTGTCCGAAGCGCCGGACGAGGGCTCGGCTCCAGCGGTCCAGCAGCGCTCGCGGGTCAGGGACCGCGAGCAGGCAGGCTCCCTGCGACGTCGCTGCGTCGTGGTCGGGCACCTGGAAGTAGTGCAGCTCGAGGCCGCCCAGCCCGCGAAGCGCGACGTACGGCCGGGGCCGGTCTTGTCGGTAGGCGATCGAGAACCCGAGGTCCCGGGCGAGCTCGGCCGCCTCGTGGATCGACCGGCACGGCAGCAGCGGGACTGCTCGTGCCGCCGGCGCTGACCCCCTGTCGCGCGGCGCCGGCGCAGGTGTCATGTCGTGCGGCGCCGACGGGTCGTGGTGCCGCGACGGGCGCGCAGGCCGGGCTGGCG
>JALRKU010000210.1 GCA_023254755.1 Aeromicrobium sp.
ATGGGCGGCATGGGCTTCATCGAGAACAACAAGGCCGAGTGCATGCTGTCGGTGCTGACCAGCACCAACATGCTCGTCGCCGCGCGCGACGCCGGCACGGAGCAGTTCTTCTACAGCAGCTCGGCCTGCGTCTACAACGGCACCAAGCAGACCGACCCCGACGTCACCGCCCTCAAGGAGTCCGACGCCTACCCGGCGGACCCGGAGGACGGCTACGGCTGGGAGAAGCTGTTCAGCGAGCGGATGGCGCGTCACTTCCGCGAGGACTACGGCCTCGAGACGCGCGTCGCCCGCTACCACAACGTCTACGGCCCCGAGGGCACCTTCGAGGGCGGACGCGAGAAGGCGCCGGCCGCGCTCAGCCGCAAGGTCGCCCAGGCCCGGCTGAGCGGCGATCACACCGTCGAGGTCTGGGGCGACGGCGAGCAGAGCCGCAGCTTCATGTACATCGACGACTGCGTCCGCGGGTCGCAGGAGATCCTGGCGGGCGACAACGTGGAGCCCGTGAACCTGGGGTCCGCGGAGCTCGTCACGATCAACCAGATGATCGGCATCCTGGAGGAGATCTCCGGCATCAAGGTCGAGAAGAAGCACGACCTCAGCGCACCGCAGGGCGTCCGCGGCCGCAACAGCGACAACACGATGTTCCACGACCTCTACGGCTGGGAGCCCTCGATCTCGCTGCACGACGGCCTCGAGCGCACGTACGCGTGGATCTACGACCAGATCAAGGATCGCTACTGACACGATGCGGATCTGCCTGCACGACTTCTCGGGACACCCGTTCCAGGCGGAGCTGGCACGTCGACTGGCCGACCGGGGGCACGAGGTCGTGCACACCTCGTCGGCGGAGTACGTCAGCGGCAAGGGCGACCTGGCCGCCGACGACGAGTCGGGTCGCCTGACCTTCGTCCGCCTCGCGGTCGACCGGCCCTACGAGAAGAACTCCCCCCGCGCGCGCCTCACCTGGGAGCGGGCGTACGCCGCCGCCGCGATCGAGCAGCTGCGGACGTCGCGGTTCGACGTCTTCATCTCGTGCAACATCCCGCTGCTCGCCAGCCATCGGATCGCCCGCTGGTCGCGGCGCCACGGGCTGCCGTGGGTGTTCTGGCACCAGGACGTCTACAGCGCCGCGATGAGCGACGAGCTCCGAACCCGCGCGCCGCGGCCGGCGGCGGCCGTCGGTGCTCGCCTCCTCGACCGGATGGAGGCGTACCTGGCCCGGCGGGCGAGCCACGTCGTCGCGATCGGCGACGCCTTCACCGAGGTGTACGACGGCTGGGGCGTCGACCCCCAGCGCGTCTCGGTCATCCCCAACTGGGCGCCGCTCGACGACATCCGGCCCCGACCCAGGGAGAACCCGTCGTCACGCCTGCTGTTCGACGACGACCAGCACCTGCGCCTGCTGTACGCCGGGACCATCGGCCGCAAGCACAACCCGGCGCTGCTGGTCGAGCTGATGCAGCGGCTCCGGGCGGCCGGCACGCCCGCGCGGCTGACGGTCGTGTCGGAGGGCGACGCCGCCGCGGACCTGGCGCACCGCGATCCGGACCTGCGGGTCGTCGGCTTCCAGCCGGCCGAGGCCCTGGCCGACGTCCTCGGCTCGGCCGACGTGCTGGTGGCCCTCCTCGAACCTGACGCCACCCGATTCTCGATCCCCAGCAAGGTGCTCTCCTACATGGCGGCCGGTCGGCCGATCCTGGGCCTCATGCCGTCCGACAACCCCGCGGCCACCGACATCGTGGCCTCGGGCGGTCACGTCGGGACCCCGGACGTGGCGGGTGTCGAGGGGTCCATCGCGTGGCTGCACGCCCTCGACACGTCGTCCATCACCGACATCGGCGCCCGGGCCCGCACCGTGGCCGAGGAGAAGTTCGACGCCGAGCGCGTCACCGACCGCTTCGACCAGATCCTGCGCTCGACATGAGCTCGACGAACCGGGGCAGCAGCTGCTCGGCACCCCGGGCGTTGAGGTGCGCGCTGTCGCTGTAGAGACCGATGCCCCTGCGGATCGTGCCGCACAGCTCGTCGGGGCACAGCACGTCGCGGACCGGCAGGGGGGTCACCCCGGCCGCCGACGCCGCCTCGGTCGCGGCCGCGAGGGAGTGCTCCTGCTCACGATCCATCGCCGCGCGCGACTCCTCGCGCTCGCACGACGACCGGTCGCGCAGCAGGTCCACCAGACGGCACGACCGCGGCGACCAGCCCGTGCCGTCGGACTCGGCCCACTGGGGAATCAGCTCGACGGGGACCACATGATGTCCACGCTCCTGGATCGCCGTGTAGGACCGCTCCAGGCTCGCCGCCCACGCCGCCTGCTTCTTCGCGCCGCCGGAGTACACGGTCCCCGCGTCGTCGACGAGGACGAAGCGGTCGAGGTCGGGGATCGAGGAGCCCGACACGACGATGACGGTGGACGGGGGCTGCTCGGCCAGCCACGCCAGCGTGTCGGCGTAGCGGGCGTGGCAGTCGACGAGGAATCCGAGACGGACACCGGGGCGAGCGGTCGCGAGGTCGGCCAGCTGGCACGAGGGGATGGTGGCGACCGTGATCCGCCGGCCCGCGCGTTCAGCCGCCTCGACCACGGTGTCGGCGTACATCCCGGCGTTCGAGTCGCCCACCAGGATGATCGGCGAGTCGTCGTCGGCGGGCCCGAAGGTGCACCGCGACAGGTCGCGCTGGCTGACGGGCGTCGCCGACTGGCACTCCGACTGGATCGGGTGGTCGCCGCGCGCGACGCTCGCGGCGAACGCCTCGACCGATCCGTTCCACCAGTGCTGGGCGCTCGCGGTGGCCAGCGCGACGCTGGCGACGACCACGGGGACGGTGCACGCGAACCACAGACGCGGCGCGGACCAGTCGGCGAGGCGGCGGCGCCGACGGACCGGCTCCTCGACGAGCCGCAGGCTCACGTCCGCGATCGCGAGGCCGGCGAGCGCGGCCACCGGGGCCGTCACGTAGTCGCCCATCAGCACGATGAGGGGCCAGTGGAACAGGTACCAGCCGTACGACCGGTCGCCGATCCAGACCATCGGCCGGGACGACAGGGGCGTCGCGTGGTCGACCTCGCTGGACCAGCACATCAGGGCGGTGCCGACGACGGGCAGCAGCGCGACGTACCCGGGGAAGACGGACGGGTCGTCGATCAGCACGAGTCCGGCCAGCAGCACGAGCGCACCGCCCACCGCGACGACGCGCGGGCGCGCCGGGGGACGGTCACGCAGGCACAGCACGACCAGGGCGCCCACGCCGAACTCCCACGCGCGGGTCACGGGCGCGTAGAAGGCGAGGGTCGGACCGATCCCGACCGACAGGTCGGCGTACGTGACGGCGACGGAGGCGAGGAAGGACAGGGCGGTGGCCACACCCACCGCCGTGGTGAGCGAGCGCGTCGCGCGAGCACCACCGCGCCGACGCACCCACCACAGGACGAGCACGACGAGGATCGGGTAGGCGAGGTAGAACTGCTCCTCCACGGCAAGGGACCACATGTGCAGCAGAGGGTTCTGGTCGGCCGAGTCGGCGAAGTACCCGAGCGTCAGCACGGCGAGCACGACGTTCGCGACCCACACCACGCTGGCCACCGCCGTGATCCCGATGTCCCGCTGCGTCCCGACCGGTCCCGCGAAAGGGACGCTCAGCACGAGGGTGAGCAGGATCGCGACGGCCAGGGCCGGCGCGAGGCGGCGGACGCGTCCGGCCCAGAACGACCGGAGGTCGAGTCGAAGATCTCGTGCGGTCCGCGTCAGCACGAGGCGCGTGATGACGAAGCCGGAGATCACGAAGAACACGTCGACGCCGATGAAGCCCGCGCCCACGGGGAGATCGGCGTGGTAGAGCACCACGAGCAGCACGGCCACGGCGCGCAGGCCTTGGATGGATCGGAGTCTTCCCGCGGGGGGCTGCGACGCGTCGCTCACCCGCCGAAGTGTGGCACGGCAGGGCCCGTTCCGCGGAGTAGGGTCGGAGCGTGAACGCGAACTGGCTCGTCGGTGACCGGCTGGCCGACGTGCTGCACATCGGCGACCACGAGCTGGCGCACCGGCTCAGCGACCAGGGCCACGAGGTGGTGGTCGTCGATCCAGGGGCGCGCGGCCGCCCCGACGACGACATCAGCTACGTCCGCGGCGAGCTGTCCCACCTGCCGTTCGTCGCGCGGTCCTTCGACGCCGTGGTGCTCCCGCACCTCGATCTCTCGACCGTCGAGGCGGCGTCGGTCGCCCGGGTGCTGCGCACCGACGGCCACGTGGGCGCGGCGTCGCGCTCGTTCGACGACTCGATCCCCTGGGTGCGACGGATGCTGCGCCTCGTCGGGCACTCCCCCGCCACCGACGCGAGCGCGTCGGGCCTCACCCGGTCGGGGTTGTTCCACCCGTCCGAGACCCGCGAGACGGCGGACTGGAGCGAGCTCGACCTGGCCGCGACGCTGCAGCTCGCCCAGTTCCTGGCCGGACCCCGCTTCGACGACGACACGCGCGACGCCGTGCGTGCGCTCTTCGCCGAGAGCGCCGAGCAGACGGGGAGCCTCCGCCTGCGGCACCGCGCGACGCTCGTCCGCGCACGGGTCGACCGCTCGCAGATCCAGGACGAGGAGCCCGACGCCGACACGACGCTGTTCGACCTGCGATGAGCCGCCGCTGGTGGCCGTGGGGACGCCGGTCGCTCGGCACCGCGGCCGACCGCGCCACGTACGCCACGCTGCACACCGCGTCGCTCGCCGCTCCCGCCCTGCGCGCCGGGCTCGACGCCGACAGCGCGGCCGCCGCGCTGCCGCACCTGCGGAGGATGATCGGACCGCACACCCTGGCGATCACCGACACGGCCGGACCGCTGGCGTGGGAGGGCGAGCGACGACCGCACGACGCCAGGGCGCTGATCAGCGCGGTGCTCACGACCGGCAGCACCCAGGCCTCCGACCGGACCGTCGTGGCCCCGCTCAGCGTGGAGGGCACGGTCGTCGGGTGCTTCCTGGTGCACGCCGACGAGGCGTCCGCGGGCCTCGTGCGCACGACCGACGAGGTCGCCCGGTGGATGTCCAGCCAGCTCGAGCTCGCCGAGCTGGGCGCGTCACGGACCGCGCTGATGGAGGCGGAGCTGCGGGCGCTCCGCGCCCAGATCTCCCCGCACTTCATCTACAACTCCCTCGCCGCCATCGCCACGTTCGTCCGGACCGATCCCGAGCGGGCCCGAGAGCTGCTGCTGGAGTTCGCCGACTTCACCCGCTACTCCTTCCGACGCCACGGCGAGTTCACGACCCTGGCCGAGGAGCTGCGGTCGATCGAGCGCTACCTCGTCCTGGAGCAGGCGCGCTTCGGCGACCGTCTGCGCGTCCGGACCCGGATCGCCCCCGAGGTCTTGAGCGTCCGGCTGCCGTTCCTGTCCGTGCAGCCACTGGTCGAGAACGCGGTGCGCCACGGCGTCGAGGGCGCGGCAGGCCAGGGGCTGATCACGGTCTCCGCCGCCGACGCCGGGTCCGAGTGCGTCATCTCGATCGAGGACGACGGGGCGGGCGCCGACCCCGACCGCATCCGCGAGGTGCTGGCCGGGCGGACCGACAGCGACAGCGTCGGTCTGCTGAACGTCGACGAGCGGCTGCGAGCGGTCTACGGACCGCACCACGGCATCGTCGTCGAGACCGCTCCCGGGCGCGGGACCAAGGTGACGCTGCACATCCCGAAGTTCGCCGTGGGCGTCGGGCAAGTCGTTCCGTAGACTCAGGCGGTGAAGTTTCTCAACGACCGCACGCCCACGCACGACCTCACGTACAACGACGTCTTCATGGCCCCGAGCCGATCCGACGTCACGAGCCGCTTCGACGTCGACCTCTCGACCACCGACGGCACCGGCACGACCCTGCCCGTCGTGGTCGCCAACATGACCGCGATCTCCGGTCGGCGGATGGCGGAGACGGTCGCGCGGCGCGGCGGGATCGCCATCGTGCCCCAGGACATCCCGGTCGACGTCGTCGCGCGAACCGTCGCGCAGGTCAAGGCCGCCCACCCCGTGTACGACACGCCGGTCACCGTGTCGCCCAGCACGACGGTCGGCGAGGCCCTGAGCCTCCTGCCGAAGCGGGCCCACGGCGCCGTGGTGATGGTCGACGGCGACCGTCCCGTGGGCGTCGTCACCGAGCGCGACGGCGCCGAGATCGACCGGTTCGCCCAGGTGCGAGAGATCATGGCCACGGACCTGCTGACGTTCGACGTCGGCGTCGACCCCCGCAAGGGCTTCGACCAGCTCACCGCGCACCACGTCTCGGTCGCCCCGGTCCTCGACGGCGAACGGCTGGCCGGAGTCCTGACGCGCAAGGGCGCCCTGCGCTCCACGATCTACGAGCCGGCGCTGAGCCCGGCGGGCGAGCTCGTCGTGGGGGCCGCCGTGGGCATCAACGGTGACGTCGAGGGGAAGGCCAGGGAGCTCCTCGCGATGGGCGTCGACACGCTCGTCGTCGACACGGCCCACGGCCACCAGGAGAAGATGCTCGAGGCCCTGCCCCTGGTCGTCGCGGCCCGTGACGACCACGCGGCCTCGACGGGCCGTCGCGTCCCGGTCGCGGCGGGCAACGTGGTGACCGCCGGGGGCGTCGAGGACCTCGTGGGCCGGGGCGCCGACATCGTCAAGGTGGGCGTCGGCCCCGGCGCGATGTGCACGACCCGGATGATGACGGGCGTCGGTCGGCCCCAGTTCTCGGCGGTGCTCGAGTGCGCCGCGGCGGCTCGCGGACTCGGCGCCCACGTCTGGGCCGACGGCGGGGTGCGCTTCCCCCGCGACGTCGCGCTGGCCCTGGCGGCCGGTGCCGCCAGCGTCATGATCGGCTCCTGGTTCGCCGGCACCTACGAGAGCCCGGGCGACCTGCGGCTCGGCGCCGACGGGCGGCCGTACAAGGAGTCGTTCGGCATGGCCTCCTCGCGAGCCGTGTCGAACCGGACCCGCGACGCCGCCGGCTTCGACCGAGCCCGGATGGCGCTGTTCGAGGAGGGCATCAGCTCGTCACGGATGTTCCTCGACCCCGAGCGTCCCGGCGTCGAGGACCTGCTCGACCACGTCGTGGCCGGCGTCAGGTCGAGCTTCACCTACGCGGGAGCGCGGTCGATCGAGCAGTTCCACGAGCGCGCCGTGATCGGCCTGCAGAGCTCGGCCGGCTACGACGAGGGCCGCCCGCTCCACGCGTCGTGGTCCTGAGCGTCAGCCGTCCTTGCGGACGAACACGTGCAAGGTGGGGGCGAGCCGGCGAGGGATGAACCGCACCACCACGTCGACGACGCGCCACACCCAGGTGGTGCGACCGAAGTAGGCCGGCTCGCCGGTCTGGCCGTAGACCACGACCTGGCGTCCGGGGAACGCACGACGGAGCTGGCGCCGGGTGTTCATCGCGTAGCGGGTCGGGAAGACGTCCTCGACCTTGCGATGCGGCTGCACGACCTTGAGCACCCGGGTGTGCAGGCTGTTGGGCACGGCGCGAGCGGCGATGCCGATGAAGCCCCACTTGTTGGGGGTGCGGGCCGCGAACCATCCCCCGGGCTTGAGCACCCGCATGACCTCGCTGGACACCTGGGCGACGTCGGCGTGGTCCACGTGCTCGAGCACGTAGTCGGCCACCACGACGTCGAACGTCTCGTCGGGGAACGGCAGCGGCTCGCCGATCCCGACGACGTGCGCCTCGTCGAGCGACGGGTTGTCGCGCACCGCCTCGTCGACGTCGGTGCCGACCGAGCGAGCGACCCGTCCGCGGAACCATCGCAGCTGGCGGTGCAGCGGGGGCACGGGCTCGACCGTCCACCAGCCGCGTCCCGCGCCGAAGTCCAGGACGTGGCTGTCGGCGTCGACGACCGCGTTCACGCGTTGGTAGAACTCGACCGTCCCGTCGAGGTGCGAGTAGCCGCCGACGGCGGACTCGGGGTAGAGCCGGGCGACGTTGCGGTCGGGGGTGAACTCCTGCTGCGCCATCACTTCGCCTCTCCGGTCGTCCACACGTCCCGCCGGCCGTACGCTACCCGACCCGGCCTCCCCGGTGGTATCGCCACGAGGTCGCGCCCGTCACAGCAGTCCGCGGAGCACGATGTCGACACCGCGGTCGAACGACGCGTCGAGGTCGGGGTCGGGCTCGATCGCGCCCACCGACGCCGCCATGCGATGCATCTGCGTCGCCTGGGTGTGGCCGAACACGAACAGCAGGAGCGTCCGCGCGCCCTGCTTGTCGGCGAGCACGTCGACCAGGTCGGCCTCGACCTGCGACGCGCCGAGCCGGAAGGCCGAGGCGGTCGCGACGACCTCGGCGCCGTCGCGCACCGCGAGCATCGCGGCCCGGAGGGCGCGCACGAGCGAGCGGGCCCGCTCCCGGACCGACCCGGCGGCCGACACCTCGACGTCGGCGACGATCCGGTCGGCCATCAGTGCCAGCAGCGTCTGCTTGTCGGCCACGTGGTGGTACAGCGCGGAGGGCTGGACGTCGAGGTGGCCGGCGACGCGGCGCATGGAGCAGAACTCGAGCCCGTAGGCGTCGAGCACCTCGAGCGCTCCGGTGACGACGTCGTCCAGGCGGTTGACCACCACCGGAGTCTATCGGCTAACCTGAACGCCGTTCAGGCTGAACACCGTTCAGTTTCTGGACTCGACCCGAAGGATCCCCCATGAGCACCTCCACCGGACGCCGCACGTCGTCGTCGACCGACCTCGCCCTCGTCGCCACCTTCGCCGCCTTCATCGGCGTCTGCGCGATCCTGCCCGCGATCAAGGGCGTGGCCAACGTTCCGTACACGCTGCAGATGTTCGGCATCTTCCTCGCGGCCGCGGTGCTCGGCGCGAAGCGCGGGGCGCTCGCGGTCCTGCTCTACCTGGCCGTCGCGACGGCCGGTGTGCCGATCTTCGCGCAGGGCGCCGCCGGTCCCGGCGTGTGGAGCGGGGCGACCGGCGGCTACCTGCTGGCCTTCCCGATCGCCGCGGTCCTCGTCGGAGCCGTGGCCCAGCTCGTCGCTCGACGCAGTCCCACCGCGTTCGTCGGCGTCGTGTCCGTCGCCGCTGCCGTGGTGACCGTCGCCGTCGTCGGCACGCTGGGCACGCTCGGCATGGCCCGCGCGCTCGACGTCTCCCTCAGCGTCGCGTGGGGCTACGCCACACCGTTCTTCGTCGCCGACGTCACGAAGGGGATCATCGCGGCGATCGTCGCGGCGGCGGTCCACCGCGCGTTCCCCCAGCTGCTGCGCAGCACCTCGTCACCGCTGCTGCGCCAGTAGCGTCGTCCCCGTGATCAGGTTCGAGGACGCCGGCGTCACCGTCGACACGCCCGACGGCGACCTGGCGATCCTCGAACCGACGGACCTCACGCTCACCGAGCACCGCGTCGGCGTCATCGGCGCCAACGGCTCGGGCAAGTCGACGCTCGCCCGCCTGGTCAACGGGCTCGTCTCGGCAGCGTCGGGCACGGTCCGCGTGGACGGCCTCGACGTCGCGACCGACGGACCCGCGGTGCGCCGCCGGGTCGGGTTCGTGTTCACCCAGCCGGCGGCCCAGCTCGTCATGCCGACCGTGCTGGAGGACGTCGCCCTGTCGCTGCGTCGGCACGTGAAGGACAAGCGCGAGCGGGAGGCGCGCGCCCGGGCGGTGCTGGCCGACATCGGGCTCGCCGACCGCGCCGACACCTCCGTGCACGCCCTCTCCGGCGGCCAGCAGCAGCTGCTGGCGATCGCGGGCGTCCTGGCCTGCGAGCCCACGGTCGTGGTCGCCGACGAGCCGACCACCCTGCTCGACCTGCGCAACGCGCGCGCGGTGCAGGAGCGCCTGCTGTCGATGGAGCAGCAGCTGCTGCTCGTCACGCACGACCTCGACCTGGCGCGGCGCTGCGACCGGGCGCTGGTCGTCGAGGACGGCCGCGTGACGTGCGACGACGACCCCGAGCGCGCGGTCGCGCACTACGTCGAGAGTGCACTGTCGTGAGGCGCGCACGGTGAGGAGCCTGCCGCTCGGCCTGCAGGTCCCCGGCGACACCGTGTGGCACCGCCTGCCCACGGGTCGCAAGCTGCTGGGCCTCGTGCTGCTCGGCGTCGGGGTCGTCGCCCTGCAGGGTCCGTGGCTCCCGCTGCTCGCCCTCGCGGCTGCCCTGGGCGTCGCGCTGCACGCTGGCGTGCCCGCGCGCAGCCTGGCGCTCGGTGTCCGACCCCTGCTCGTGCTGCTGGCGGTCGTGGCGGCGCTGCAGACGTGGCAGCGGGGCTGGCCGGTGGCGGTCGAGGTCGTGGCCACCACCCTCACGCTGGTCGTGCTCGCCACGACGTTCACCGCGACGACCCCGACCGACGACCTGCTCGACGCCGTCGTCCGGGCCGCTCGCGTGCTGCGTCCCTTCGGCGTCGACCCCGAGCGTGTCGCGCTGACCTTCTCCCTCGCGATCTCCTCGATCCCCGTGGTGACGACGCTGTTCACGCAGACGCGCGAGGCGGCCAAGGCCCGCGGCCTCGAGCGCAGCCCGCGCGCGACCTTGACCCCCTTCGCGGTGCGCACGGTCGCCCACGCGCACGCCGTCGGCGACGCCCTCGCCGCCCGCGGCCTCGGCGACCCCGACTGACCCCCGCCCGTCCCCGCGTTTCGTGGACCTGGTGACGGAATCCGGCGCCGAGACCGTCGTCAGGTCCACAGAACGCGGGGAGGGACGGGGCCTACACTCCCCCGCATGGACGACGTCGCGCCCGAGCCCGCTGCCGCGCTGCGGACCCTCGTCGTCGACGACGAGCAGCCGGTGCTCGACGAGCTCGTCTACCTCCTCGAGCGCGACCCGCGGGTCGGTGCGGTGCACACCGCCCGCTCCGGCGCCGAGGCGCTGCGCCGACTGGAGGGCGGCGCCGTCGACCTCCTCTTCCTCGACATCGCCATGCCCGGGCTCTCGGGCATCGACATCGCCCGCGTCGTCGGGCAGTTCCGCACCCCGCCGCGCGTCGTCTTCGTCACCGCGCACGAGGGTCACGCGCTCGAGGCGTTCGAGCTGGGCGCCCTCGACTACCTCCTCAAGCCCATCCGGGAGGAGCGGCTGCGCGAGAGCATCCGGCGCGCGGTCGACCAGGGCGACCCCGCCCCGGAGGCCGACGAGACGATCGCCGTCGAGCTCGGCGGCGTCACCCGGTTCGTCCGGCGGTCCACGGTGACCCAC
>JALRKU010000216.1 GCA_023254755.1 Aeromicrobium sp.
GACCGAGCGCGACCTGCGCGACGGCTGGTTCCGCACCGGCGACCTCGGGTCGATCGACTCCGACGGCTACCTGCGGCTCGTCGACCGTGTGAAGGACCTCATCATCCGCGGCGGCTACAACGTGTACCCGCGCGAGCTCGAGGAGGTGCTGATGTCGCACCCGGCGGTCTCGCTGGCGGCAGTCATCGGTGTCCCGCACGAGTCGCACGGCGAGGAGATCAAGGCGTTCGTCATCAAGAACAAGGACCACGACGACGTCACCGAGGACGACCTCGTGGCGTGGGGCAAGGAGCAGTTCGCGGCCTACAAGTACCCGCGGATCGTGCAGTTCGTCGACGAGCTCCCGATGACCTCGACCGGCAAGATCCTCAAGCGTGAGCTGAGCTGACGGCTCGTCCGGCTCGCCCGCGATCCGGCGGGCGGGCATGATCGGTCCATGACCAGCCAGCAGGTCGTCGTCACCGCGATCGGTGGCCCGGAGGTGCTCGAGGTCCGGGACGCGCCGATCGAGGACCCCGCCCCGGGGCAGGTCGTGGTCGCGGTCGAGGCCGCCGCGGCCTGCTACACCGACGTGCTCATCCGGAGGGGCCGGTACCCGGCGCACCGCACGCCGCCGCCGTTCGTCATCGGCTACGACTACGTCGGCAGGGTGCACGCCGTGGCACCCGACGTCACGCAGTGGTCGGTCGGCGACCGCGTGGCGAACCTGTGCGTCACCGGCGGCGCGGCCACCCACGTCACGGTGGCCGCCGACCGGCTCGTCCCGGTGCCCGACGGCGTCGACGCCGCCGAGGCGGAGACCCTTCCGCTCACCTATCTCACCGCCTACCAGGCCCTCGTGCGCGACGCCGGCGTCGAGCCCGGTGCCCGGGTGCTCGTCATCGGGGCGAGCGGTGCCGTCGGCCGGGCCGCGCTCGACATCGGCCGCGCGGCCGGCTGGGAGCTCACGGGCGTCGCGTCGGCGCGCAAGGCCGAGGTGGTGACGGGGCTCGACGCGGTGGCCGTCGCCTACGACGCACCGTCCTACCGTGCCGACCTGGAGGCCGCCGCCGGCGACGGCTTCGACGCGATCCTCGATGCCGCCGGCACCCTGCCCAAGCGCTTCCTGCTCGGCCTGTTGAGGCGGGGCGGACACCTCAGCGTGGTCGGGTTCGCCGGTGCGCTCGGGCCCGCGGGCGGCGGGGCGCGCCCGCTGGCGCTGGCCACGATGGTCGGAGCCGTGGTGTCCACGAAGATCGCGGACCTCGCGTCCCGGTCGCGGTCGGCCTCGTTCTACCTGATCACCGACACCCGGGCCCGACGTCCGGACTGGTATCGCGAGGACCTCGCGCAGCTGTACGCCTGGCACGCGCAGGGTCGCATCCGTCCTCACGTCGAGCAGCGGTTCGCGCTCAGCGACGTCGTGGAGGCGCACCGACGCCTCGAGGCGGGCGGGATCGACGGTCGGATCAGCCTCGTGGTGGACCCGTGAGCGACGCGTCCGGCGTCGACCCCGACATCGCGTGACGCGCAGGCAGCACTGATCGCGCCTACGCTCGACCCATGGCGACCGTGCTGGTGACCGGGGCGACCGGATTCGTGGGCGGCCGGTTGGCGCCGGTGCTGATCGAGGCGGGGCACGCGGTGCGTGCGATGACTCGTCATCCCGAGGGCTACGACGGGCCGGGCGAGGCGGTCCGCGGTGACGTCCACGATCCCGGGTCGCTCGCCGAGGCGCTGGAGGGCGTCGACGTCGCGGTGTACCTGGTGCACTCGCTCGACGACGACGACTTCGAGCGCAAGGACGCCGACGCCGCCCGGGGCTTCGGGCTCGCGGCGGCGGCGTGCGGGGTCCGGCAGATCGTCTACCTGGGCGGCCTGGGAGCCGAGGACGGCGACCTGTCGCCCCACCTGCGCAGCCGACGCGAGTGCGAGCACCTGCTGGGCGAGGCCGGTGTGCCCGTCACCGCGATGCGTGCCGCTGTCGTCGTCGGGCACGGCGGGATCTCGTGGGAGCTGACCCGTCAGCTGGTCAAGAACCTGCCCGCGATGGTCGTGCCCAAGTGGGCCGAGACGCCGACGCAGCCGATCGGCATCGACGACGCGATCGCCTACCTGGCGGCGGTCGTCGACGAGCCCGAGGCGCTCGGCCGGACCTTCGAGATCGGCGGCGCCGACGTCGTGACGTACCTGGAGATGATGCAGCAGGCCTCCGAGGAGATGCACGGCCGGCGCATCCCGGTGCGGACGGTCCCGGTGCTCACGCCGAGATTGTCGTCGCGCTGGATCGCGCTGGTCACCGACGTCGACACCACCACGGCCGCCAACCTCATCGAGTCGATGTCGACCGAGGTCGTCGTGACGGACCACGCGATCGACCGCGTCGTCCCGCGCGACGTGCTGACCTACCGCGAGGCGGTCCGCCGCGCGCTCGCGGAGGCCGACGCCTGATCGTCACCGCTCCCGGGCGGTGAGTCCCGCACCGATTCCACCGGGGCGGTGGCTCTCGCACCGCTGGGCGTCGCCACGAGGTGCGGAGGTCACCGCCCGACGGCGCCGCTACCGCAGGCCGAAGATCGGCGGGAGCACGAGCAGCATGGTGAGCGACCACGAGCAGTGCGTCAGGATCGGGGCGAGAATGCCGCCCGACACCCGGCGCTGCAGTCCGACGATCACGCCGAGCAGCACGGCGGCGAACGCGAGCATCACGTTGCCCGTCGCGAGGGTCGCGATCGTGTAGGCGACCGTCGTCCACACGACCGGGTGCCGGGGGATCGCGGCGTACGCGGCGCCGCGGAAGAACAGCTCCTCGGCGACGCCGTTGACCGCCGTGACGACGATCAGCACGGGCAGCGAGCCCTCGGTCGCGAACTCCATGATGCCGGTGACCTGGTCCGCCAGCGGACCGATCTCGCGCACCACGAGGGCGCCGAGCACGAAGACGCCGGCCAGCGCCAGGCCGATGAGGATCGGCTGGAGCACGGGACGGACGAGACCGTCGTCGTCCTGGGGGTCGTCGGTGACGATGTGGCCCAGGTGGAGCCGGCCCGAGGCGAACGCTCCGCCGGCCCAGACCGCGGCGAGGCCGAACGTGAGCGGGTAGAACCAGGGGCTGCCCGGTTCGACGCGCAGCGAGACGCCGAGCACGACCGCGCCGACCACGACGACCGCGACGGTGACCCAGCGGCGACGCCGCAGGGCGGCGGCGGAGGGCGGGTCGTCGCGGCGGGCCACCTCGCGCAACGAGCGGTCGAGCCACCGCCGTGCCGGGATCTCGCGGGCCATGCCTCGACGCTACCGCCGCAGGGGCCGTGGTGCAGAGGCACGCGGGCGGCGGCGATAGGATGGAGCCGTGGCCCGCATCATCGTCGACGTCATGCCCAAGCCCGAGATCCTCGACCCGCAGGGCAAGGCCGTGCACGGCGCCCTTCCTCGTCTGGGGTTCGAGGGCGTCACCGACGTCCGCCAGGGCAAGCGGTTCGAGCTCGAGGTCGCCTCGGCCGACGCCGCGACCCTTGCCGAGGTCGAGCAGATCGCCGGCACGCTGCTGAGCAACCCGGTGATCGAGGACTTCACCGTCCGAGTGGAGGGCTGAGCGCGTGCGCATCGGCGTCGTCACGTTCCCGGGCTCGCTCGACGACCGCGACGCGCTGCGGGCGGTCCGGCTCGCCGGCGGCGAGGGCGTGTCCCTGTGGCACGGCGACCACGACCTGAAGGACGTCGACGCGGTCATCCTCCCCGGCGGCTTCAGCTACGGCGACTACCTGCGCTGCGGCGCCATCGCGCGCTTCGCGCCGGTGATGACCGAGGTCGTCGCGGCCGCTCAGGGGGGCATGCCGGTGCTCGGCATCTGCAACGGCTTCCAGATCCTGTGCGAGTCGCACCTGCTCCCCGGCGCGCTGATCCGCAACGACCACCGCACGTTCATCTGCCGTGACCAGGTGCTCGAGGTCGAGAACGCCGACACCGCCTGGACCCGGGCGTACTCCGCGGGCCAGCACATCACGATCCCGCTCAAGAACGGCGAGGGCGGCTTCGTCGCCGACGCCGCTACCCTCGACCGCCTCGAGGGCGAGGGCCAGGTCGTCTTCCGCTACGTCGGCGGCAACCCCAACGGCTCCCTGCGCGACATCGCCGGCATCACCAACGAGCGCGGCAACGTCGTCGGCCTGATGCCGCACCCCGAGCACGCCGTCGAGGACCTCTGCGGACCCGGCACCGACGGCCTCGGCTTCTTCGTGTCGGCCGTCCAGGCCTTCACCGCCGCCTGAGGGTCGGGTCACTTTCGTCCCAAGTTTCACACGGCAGCGTGTGAAACCACGGTTGACGACAACAAGCTTGTTGTCGTCAACCCCAGGTTCTTGTGCTCACCCCGTCCGGGCGTCGGCGCGGGTCGCGCGTGAGCCCATGAACCACGAGAGGACCGCGGCCACGACGCACAGGCCCGCACCGCCGACCCACGCGAGGGTGTAGCTGCCGGACTGGTCGCGCACGAGGCCGGCGCCGAAGGCCGCGACGGCCGCGCCGATCTGGTGACCTGCGAAGACCCAGCCGAAGACGATCGTGCCGCGCTCGCCGAAGATCTCCTGGCACAGCGCGACCGTGGGTGGCACGGTCGCGACCCAGTCGAGCCCGTAGACCACGACGAACAGCACGATGCTCGGGTGCACGCTGCTCGCCAGCAGCTGCGGCAGGAGCAGCAGGCCGACGCCGCGGAAGAAGTAGTAGCCGGCGAGCAGCACGCGGGGGTCGAACCGGTCGGTCAGCCACCCGACGCGATCGTGCCGGCGATGTCGAAGATCCCGACGACCGCGAGCAGCCCCGCGGCCGTGGTCTCGGACATGCCGTGGTCGTGCGCCGACGGGATGAAGTGGATGCCGATCAGCCCGTTCGTGGTGGCGCCGCAGATCGCGAAGGCCGCGAACAGTGCCCAGAAGGCGGGTCGGCGCGACGCGAACCGCAGCGTCTCCAGCGCCCGGGCCGCAGCGCCCCCGGTGTGGCGGACGGGCGGCGTCCAGTCGGCCGGCGCCCCGTACGGCACCAGGCCGCGGTCCTCGGGGTAGTTGCCGACGAAGAGCCACACGAGCGGTGCGACCAGCAGGGCGGCGCCGGCGATCACCAGGGACGCCACCCGCCAGCCCTGGTTCTGCGCCAGCGCCGCGACGACCGGCAGGAACACCAGCTGGCCCGTCGCGCCGCCCGCGGTGAGGATGCCCATCACGAGCCCTCGGCGCTGGTCGAACCACCGCGTCGCGACGGTCGCGGCGAAGGCCAGTGCCATGCAGCCGGTGCCGAACCCGATGAGCAGGCCCCAGGTGATCAGCAGCTGGAAGGACTGCGCGACGAGCGTGGTCAGCCCGCTCCCGAGCGCCACCAGCACCAGCGCGACCGTCGTGACGTTGCGGATGCCGAAGGTGTCCATGAGGGCCGCCGCGAAGGGGGCGGTGAGCCCGTAGAGCAGCAGGTTGATGCTCACGGCGAGCGACATCGAGGCGGTCGACCAGCCGAACTCGTCGTGCAGCGGCCCCATCAGCGGCCCGGGCGCCGCGCGGAAGCCGGCGGCACCGATCAGGGCGACGAACGCGATGGCCGCGACGAACCACGCCGGGTGGACTCGCGATCGGGTGGTCGTGGTCGTCATCGCCTGGCTTTCTTGAGAACAGTCGGTGGCTCGACCATACTGGTCCTGACTTTCTTCGAGCAAGCGACATCGAACGAGACGAGGTGGGCGACGTGCCGCTGCGGTCCGACTGGTCCGAGGAGCTGTGCCCGATGCGGCGTGGCCTCGACGTCATCGGTGACCCCTGGATCCTGCTGATCATGCGCGACGTCCTGCACGGCCGGACCCGCTTCGACGAGATCCGCGACAGCATCGGCATCTCCGACCCGGTGCTAAGTCGTCGCCTCCGCCTCCTCGTGGACGAGGGCCTGCTCACCCGGTCCGACTACCTCGACGGTCGCCGCACCCGCACCGAGTACCTGGCCACCGCGGCCGGTGCCGACCTGCTGCCGATCATGCACGCCGTCTCGATCTGGGCCGAGAAGCACACCCCGATGCCCGACGGCGGCGCGCACATGGCGCTGATCCACGAGACGTGCGGCGCCGAGACGACGTCGGCCGACACGTGCTCGGCGTGCGGCGACGCGCTGCAGTCGAGCGACGTCAGCTGGGACAAGCCGTGGAAGAACCGCCGCGAGCGACTGGTGGCTCCCGCCCCCGTCTGATCCCTCCGGACGGGCGGCGCCGAGGATCCGGCAGGATGGCGGCATGGACCTCCCCGTCGCCTGGTCGCTCGTGCTGCTCGCGGCCGCCGTCTGGAACTTCGTCATCTGGCCGCCCTTCCTGCGCCGGGTGATCGCCGACGAGCGCTCGCGCGACGCCTCGGGTGCGGCCACCGCGTTCCTGCGGGTGCACGTCGTCCTCATCGCGATCTCGCTGGCGCTGGCCGTCGCGATCGGCGTCCTCGGGCTCGTCACGCTGTTCTGACCGCCGGGGGCATGACCCAACCCACACCGTCGCGCGCCGTTCGGAGGCGGGGCGACGGGGCGTCCGCTGGTAGCCTGGAGGCGTAGCGAACGCGCCTCCTGCGCCGTTCCGGCCCGATCCCCGCAGCGCTCCGCATGCGACGACCTCGGGCGACTCCCTCCCGATCGTCAGTGAGACACGTGAACCAGCCTTCTTCCGGCAGCCCTGTGCTGCCCACCTTCGCCGCACTCGGCCTGCCCGACGGCCTCGTCCGCAAGCTCGACCAGCAGGGCATCACCACGCCCAGCCCCATCCAGCAGGCCGTCATCCCGGCCGCGCTCGAGGGCCACAACGTCCTCGGCCGCGCTCGCACGGGCTCGGGCAAGACGCTCGCGTTCGGCCTGCCGGTCCTGACCCGGCTCGCGGGGGGAACCAGCCGTCCCAAGGCGCCCCGCGCACTCATCCTGCTGCCCACCCGCGAGCTCGCGATCCAGGTGCACACCGCCCTGCTGCCCCTCGCGCAGAAGCTCGGCCTCAAGCACACCACGATCTTCGGCGGCGTCCCCGCCGGCAAGCAGATCACGGTGCTCAAGAACGGCGTCGACGTCGTCATCGGTACCCCGGGTCGCGTCGGCGACCTCATCGAGCGCCGCTGCCTGACCCTCGACGACGTCGAGATCACGGTCCTCGACGAGGCCGACCACCTGTGCGACCTCGGCTTCTACAAGCCGATCGACGCACTGCTGGCGAAGACCCCCGAGGACGGCCAGCGCCTGCTGCTCTCGGCGACGCTCGACGGCGACGTCGACAAGCTGGTGCGCCGGCACCTGCCCGTCCACCGGCTGTTCGAGGTCGACCAGGTCGACGACCAGGTCGAGACGATGGAGCACCACGTGCTCATCAGCGAGCCCACCGAGAAGACCGCCACGATCCGCGCGCTGCTCAGCGCCAACCCGCGCACGATCGTCTTCACCCGCACCAAGCGCGGTGCCTCGCGGCTGGCTCGTCAGCTGAGCCAGAAGGGCATCCCGTCGGTCGACATGCACGGCGACCTCGAGCAGCGGCACCGCGAGCGCAACCTGCGCCGCTTCACCGCCGGTGAGGCCGACGTGATCGTCGCGACCGACGTCGCGGCCCGCGGCATCCACGTCGACGGCATCGGCCTCGTCGTCCACTACGACGCCCCTGCCGAGCACAAGGCCTACCTGCACCGCTCGGGACGCACGGCGCGCGCGGGCGAGTCCGGCGCGGTCGTCACGATGACGACCCCCGAGGGTCTGTCCGACGTCGTCGCGCTGCAGCGCAAGGCCGGCGTCACGGCGCGGCACCACCGCGCCGAGTCCGCACCGTCGCCCATGACGGTCGAGTCGCTGGCCACGGCCGGCACCGAGGTCGTGCACGTGCCCGCCGAGCAGCGCCAGCGCCAGGGCGGCCAGGGTGGTCAGGGCGGTCGTCCGCGCAACCAGGGCGGCCAGGGTGGTCGCTCGCGCCAGCGGTCGCGTCGCGGTGGCCGTGGTCGCTCCGCGAGCGGCGGACCTCGCGCTCCTCGTTCCTGATCCGGGACCGTCCCGCTCTTGAGTGCGGGTCGGGGGAGCGACAGACTGGTCGCGTCATCCCGACTCACCCAAGGGGGCCCCGCATGGGCATCTTCGACAAGGCCAAGGACCTCATCAACGAGAACGAGGAGAAGATCGACCAGGCGGTCGAGAAGGCCGGCGACGTCGTCGACGAGAAGACCGGCGGCAAGTACGCCGACAAGATCGAGCAGGCCGAGGACGTCATCCAGGAGAAGACCGGCAACCTCTGATCCTCCGCGCACGCCCCTGCGGAATCCCACAGGAGTGTCGCGACGTCTCATCCCGACACACCTGTCCCAGCGCGACACTCGGCGCCCCGGCGCGATACTCCAACCGGACAGCAGGAGGCGCTCCATTTCCCGGACATCTGTCGGTGGTCATTGCGACGATAAGGCTCATCGGCACGCTCAAGTTCTGTAAGCAACCGAGCGGCTGAAGGGAGAAGACCATGGCGGCTATCGACGCAGAGTTGTCGCGAGTACAGGACGCGTATGCGCAACCGACGCTGACCCTGCTCGGAAAGTCCACCGCCCCAGTAGTCGTCGCCCTCTTCCGAACGGCCTTCGGTCGCGACACCCAGACGGTCTCAGCGGCCCGCCTGCACGACCGCGTCGAGGCGCTTCTCGGCGAACTGCGCGCCACCGTGGACCCCAAGTTTCTCCCGACCGGAACGGGTAAAGACCTCTGCCGGCGCTGGATGCGAGACCAGTGGCTCATCCTCACGAACGACGACGCCGGCAACGAGGTCTACACCCTTAGCTCCCACACCCAGCAGGCGCTGCGTCTCGTCGAGTCGCTGACACGTGACCGCGCCGGCAACCTCTCCGAGCACCGCATCGCGACCATCATGAACCACCTGCGGCGCTTCAACTCCGAGGTCAACCCGGACGTAGCCGAGCGTGTGACCATCCTGAACGAGGAGATCGCCCGCCTCGCCCGCGAACGTGACCGCCTCGTCGATGGCGGCGAGATCGAGCCGGTTTCCGACGACCGCCTCCTTGAGGGGTTCGTCGAGGCTCAGCTTCTACTCGGCGGGCTCCCGGGCGACGTCTCTCGAGTGGTGGAGGCGTTCTCGCGGTTTCGGACTCAGAAGATCGACGAGTTCAACCGCGAGGACGTCACGTCGGGCGTCGTGGTCAAGGCCTACCTGTCTCACGTCGACGGGCTGGCCGCCACTCCTGAGGGTCGCGCCTTCAACGGGGCCTTCCAGCTGTTGCGCGACGACGACCAGCTAGCCACGCTGCGCAGCGACATCGAAGCTCTGCTCAACCATCCGCGTACTGCCGACATCCTGGACGCCGAAGACCGGGCGGAGCTCGCCTCGACCGTGTCCATGGTCAATGACGGCCTCAAGCGCGTCCTTGACCAGCGCGCTCGCTCTACCTCGACGCTGCGCGACTACATCTCCCGTCACGACGTCACACGCGACCGCGAACTCGCAACCGTCCTACGCAACCTGGAGCTCGAGCTGACTGGCTGGATGAAGACCGCCGGGCCGCGTACCCGCGTACCGGTCGAGCTCATCCCCGGCCGCTTGGACGTCGCCCACCTCCGCGAGCGGTTCTATGACCCCGCCGAGGACGTCGCTCTCGCACCGCTCGCCCAGGCCGACGGGCCGTCCGCGGCACCGACTCTGGAGGAACTTCGCCTCCGGGGAGGCCCGTCGCACCTGCAGCTGCGGACCGCCATCGAGAACGCGCTGATGCTCGCCGATGAGGTGACACTCGCGTCCGTGTTCAACGCACTGCCCGACGACCTGCGCCGGCCGGTCGAGGTACTGGGCCTGTTCCCGTTAACCCACAGCCACGGCATGGAGGACACAGGGCAGACCGAGGTCTTGGACACCGTCCGCCCTGACGGAACCCGGCGGCGACTGCGCGTCCCGCAGTACGTCAGCACCATCGCCACAGACGACACAACTGCTCCCGAGTCCACCAGCGGGGCGACCTCGGATGATGAGGGGAACGCCCTATGAGCGCCGGGGCCACCTTCGAGGACGAGAACGACACCGGCGCCGTAGACGAACAGGCGGAAGCCGAGCAGGCCGGCGACGACACATTCGGTGAGTTCGATGCCGGCGACGACGAGTTCGGGTTCGGTTCGTCGCTGTGGGACGGCGACGAAGGCACGCTGACTGACCGCCAGCGCGACGCCCTCGTGGTCATCCTCAAGCACGAGTACATCAGCTCCGACACCTACCCGCGTGAGTTCAAGACACTGGTGGAGAACCCGTCGCTCATCCGGTCGATGCTGAACAACCTCTACCTCGACCTGCACCTGGACCCGGGGCGAGAGATCGCGTTCAAGCGTCCGGCACGCGCAGAGGGCCGCAAGTTCCGAACCATCCTTTACGACACCTCATACAACCGGGAGGAGACCATCCTGCTGGTGTACCTGCGCGAACAGTTCCGTGCCGCAGGTGCCGCGGGTGCTACTCACGTGTTCGTGGATGCCGGCGACATGCAGGAGTACGTCGCCGGGTTCCGCCCCGAGCACGACACAGACGAGGCTGGTGGTCGCCGCAAGGTCGAGAACGCCATCACGTCCCTACGGAAGGCGAAGCTACTGCTGACCGCCTCCAGTAGCGGCGATGACCGCTTCGAAGTCTCCCGAGCCATCGAGACCCTTCTACCGGTCGAGCGACTCAACGCGCTCCTGGTGGCTCTGCGCTCCGGCAAGGACGCCGAGGATGCAGACGAAGGCTCCGCATCTGAGCCCGCTGAGGAGGCCACTGGTGTCTGAGCAGATACCCGCGGGCGCCCCGAGCAACGGGGCTCGCGCGAAGGTGGAGCCGCAGTGGCGGCTCGAGTCGCTTCAGATGGTGAACTGGGGCGGCTTCGAAGGTCACCACAAGGTCGAGTACCACCCCGAGTCCACGCTGGTTTCTGGAGGCTCCGGCACCGGCAAGTCGACGATGCTGGACGCCTACACGGCGTTGGTGATGCCGTGGAAGGTTCCGTTCAACGGTGCGTCCAACGACTCGGGTTCGGGTCGGGCCCGAGATGAGGCTGGCGGCCAGCGCACACTCCTGACGTATCTGCGCGGCAAGGTCGGGAACACGAACGAGGGCGGCGGCAACAAGTCCGCCAGCCTGCTTCGCGGCAAGAACCGGCCGACCTGGGGCGCCGTTGGTGGCACGTTCGTGAACACCGACGGGACCGCGTTCACCGCTGCGCGCGTCTACTTCGTCCCGGCGACTGCCTCCGACGTCTCCGGCATTCAAACTCACATGCTCACGTACGAAGGGCGTCTGAACCTGGCCGAATTCAACGACGTGATGACGCGCTTCGTTCCGTCGTCCCAACAACTCGGACGCGTCTTGGTCGGTGCCGTCTCGGGCATCAAGCGGCACGAGACCTACGACAAGTTCTCCTCGACCCTGTTCTCGAAGCTCGCCATCGGCGCGGACGCGGACGGGCAGCACGCACTGGAGCTGTTGGCCCGCATCCAGGCGTCGAAGTCGTTCCCGAGCGTGAACGAGCTGTACCGACGCCTGGTTCTCGATGAGCCGGTGACGTTCGCGGACGCGGACCGCGCCATCGGCGACTTCGACAAGCTCGAAGATATGTACAGGAAGATGAAGACCGACGCCGACAAGGCGCACGACCTTCGCGACATCCGCACCGTCCACGACCGCCTCGTCGCTGCCCAAGAGGAGGCGACCCAACTGGACACTTTCGGGCTGCGACGGGACGGCCGCCGGACCCCCATCCACGTATGGAGGCTGCAGATCGAGAGCCGACTCGTCGAGGACGCCATCACCGGTGTTCTCGCACGAAAGAGGGCTGTCGCCGCCGACCACGCCGCAGCCGCCGACCTCGCACGGAACCTGAAGGAGCAGCGCGCCCAGGCCGAGGTTGAGTACAACAAGCACGGCGGCACCGACCTGAAGTCGCTCGATGCGCAGATCCAGAACTCTGAGGCATCCAAGGAGACCCGTGAGGCGACCTTGGCTCGACTCCACGGCCAGACCGAGGTCCTGAACCTCAACCTGGACACCAGCGAGGCGTTCAACACCGCCCAGACCGCCGCGGTCGCGTTCTTGGAGCAGTACGACGCAGACCTCCTCTCTAGCAACGAGGCGCAGCGCGAAGCCATCATCGCCCAGGGCAAGCTGCGGGACCGTCGTGACGCCATTGGTGCGGAGTTGAAGTCGCTAGCGAACCGCAAGGGGCGCATCCCGATGCGCTTGGACGACCTGCGCGAGGCCGTGGCGGCAGCCTCCGGCATCCCAGCCTCAGAGCTGCCGTTCCTCGCCGAACTCATCGACATCGCCGAAGGCGAAGAGCGCTGGCGTCTGGCTGTGGAGACCGTCTTGGGCGGCGACGCCCGACGGCTGCTGGTTCCGGCGGAGAAGTTCGAGCAGTTCTCGGCCTCGATCGACCGGCTGCAGCTTCGTGGCCGCATCACGTTTGCGGCCGCGGAGTCTGACCGCCCGCTGAAGTTCGGTCTCGATGGCGCAGATGACCCCGAGCAGCAGCGCAGGCTGGCGGGGAAGCTGCAGTTCGCTGAGCACCCGTACGCAGGCTGGATTCAGCGCCGCCTGGGCGCCCCCGGCCGGAACGCGCTCTGTGTCGAGAACGCCGCGGGCCTGAACGGCGAAGGGTTCCGCGTCACCCCGGCCGGACAGACCCGCAACGGCACCGAAGGCGCGCACGGACGAAACAGCTCCGAGTACGTCATCGGGTTCTCCAACGCCTCCCTCGTCGACGACCTCAGTGTCGAGCTCGCCCAAGTCACCGCCCAGATAGAGGCCGCTGACCAGAAACTCGGCGACATGGCCCGCGCCGCACGCGAGCGCACCCGCATCCGGGATGCCCACAAGGCGCTTGAGGCCTACACCTGGGACCAGATCGACGTTCGCGCCGCGGTACGGCTCCTGACTGAGTTGAGCGAGCGTAGGGACCGCATCGCGAACTCCAGTGACAAGCTCGCCGAGCTCGACGCCCTCATCCGCGAGCTCGACACCAAGCATGAGGACGCTGTCGGGAAGCGTCAGCGTCTCAAGGACGCCCTGGAGACGTGCGAGACCGAGTGGGGTGACCTCGTCGAGAAGCAGGACGAGCTCTCCCTCGAGCTTGAGGAGATGGAGGACGAGGGCACGGTCGTCCTCACACCCGAGCAGGCCGAACGACTGGATGCGGAGTTCGTCTCCGCGGCTGCGCCTGGCGACCCAGCCAGCCTGAAGGACCTGCCCGCGAACATCGGCCGGCTCCGCAAGCAACTGTTGGCTGCCATCGAGGCCGCCGAGACAGAGGCCTCACGCAGCAAGGAGGACTTGGAGAAGGTCTTCGCCCAGTTCAAGAAGAACTGGGACGGCGAGTACCCGAACCTCGGCACCTCAACGGAGTCCTACCTCGACTACCAGCGCATCCTGGACGACGTCGAAGCCGGTGGTCTGGCGGACTCCAAGGCTGAGTGGCAGAAGGCGCTCGTGGAGTGGACCGGAGAGGATTTGGTCCCGCTCTCGACGTCCATCCGTGCTGCCGTGAGCGACATCTTCGACCGCATCAGTCCCATCAACGACATCCTCAGGGTGTTGCCGTTCGGGGCCCGAGGTGGGCACCTCCAGATCAAGGTGACCCGCCAGAACTCGGTGCCGGTGCAGAAGTTCATGGGTCGCCTGAAGCGGCTTTCGGGGACGGCGACTGCGGAGATGACGTTCGAGGACGCCCAGAAGCGGTTCAAGGAACTCAGTGCGTTCATGCACGAGCTTCGCGGACCGGACGACCCGCGGTATGACCGGGAGAAGTCGGACCGGCAGCGGCTCCTGGACGTGCGCCGGCATGTGCAGATCTCGGCGCTGGAGATGCCGCCGTTCGGTGCGGACTGGGACCCGCGCGAGTACACGATGCTCGGGGAGACTTCGGGCGGTGAGACGCAGGAGCTGGTGGCGTTCATCGTCGGCTCGGCGCTGCGGTTCCGGCTCGGTGACCAGTTGCGCGCACGTCCGCGGTTCGCTCCGGTGTTCCTCGACGAAGGATTCGTGAAGGCGGATGCGATGTTCGCTGGCCGTGCGGTGGAGGCCTGGAAGGGTCTCGGTTTCCAGATCATCGTCGGCACACCCGAGGACAAGGTCACGGGGCTGGAACGACACATGGACCAGCTCTTGGCCATCACGAAGGACCCGCACACGAACTACTCCTACGTGCACGCGGTGAAGGACGACAACCCGTCAGCGACAGGCCCGTCGTCCTCGGCACCGGTCGTCGGCGCCGGGTTCGGAACATCCCGAGAAACGGTCTCCCCGTGAGAACTCCAATCGCTGCCCGGAGGCGGAGGTGAAGTCCACTTCGGAGGTCGTCGCCGACATCACCCGGCGTCTGAGCCGGTCGTGGGCCGAGTACGCGGTCGAACAGGCCGGCGGCGCGGCCTCTGAGGTGTCGTGGCCGCATCCGTTCCCTCTCGGGCGGCCGAAGTCTGCGGAACTGGCATCCCGGTTCGGAGAGGTGACCCGCGAGGTCGCCGAGTGGCGGTCGTGGGCGAGTGACCGCGGCCTTCCGTTGCGCACGGAGTCACGACGGGTTGCGGGCACCGACCAGACGTTGCCGACCCACATCACGGTTCCCGACATCGCGAAGGCAGCCGCGCTCGTCGGCGGAGACTGGATCGACCGATTGGACCGCGCGAAGGCGAGGGCGAAGCTGCTACTAGCCGGGTTCCCGAACGCAGGCCGACCCACTGGCGTGCTTCGTGCGAGCGATGAGTTCAGCGACGTCGACTTCGCGCTCCTTCTTGAGACTGCCGCCTGGTTCGCCGCAACCCCACCGGAAGTGCGTGCTGTCCTGACGCCTCGCCAGGTGCCAGTCGAGGGCCTTCACGCGAAGTGGTTGAACACCCGTCGCGGGCTGGTTGCCGAGCTCGCCGGACTTGACGACCTAGGGCTGCTGCCGGCGCACCCGGCGCGCATTCACTTCACCTACCTCGACCCCGAGCACTTGGCTGCCGGTGGCCGCAGGCACGACTCGGCCAGCGTCGGTGACGTCGTGGCGCTGCCGTACGAGCCCGGCGTGGTGCTCATCAGCGAGAATAAGGACACCGCTGTCGGGTTCCCCCAAGTGCCCGGCGGTATCGCCGTCGAGGGCGCCGGGCGTGGCGCTTCTACGCATGCGGCATTCCCTTGGCTGTTCGAGGTTCCGGTCGTCGCGTACTGGGGCGACATGGACCCCGACGGCCTGGAGATCTTGAACGAGTTCCGCGGGGCCGGCCTGGTCACGGCCTCACTGCTCATGGATCCCGAGGCCTTCGAGGAGTGGGAGCGGTTTGGCACGAACGCCGACCCTCAAGGGAAGTTGATCGGCCCACGGCCGCCGCGGCTGGTGGAGCACCTCACTCCGGGCGAGGCGCGCCTGTACGAGCAGTTGACGTCGGCCGAATGGGACCGGGTTCGACGCATCGAGCAGGAGCGCATTCCGCTGGCTGTAGCGCTAGAAGCGCTTCAATGTCTCTGCGCGAACTTGCAGCGACGGTAGTACGACCGCACCGAAGGTCCGTTCCTTCGTCGGTCTCGGGCCGCACCAGTCGCGACACTCCCGTGGGATTCCGCACCTCCGGCCCCTGTGGACCGGGGGCGTCGTCGTGTCCGGGCGGGTTGGTAGACAGGCGGGGTGAGCGACGCGCCGACCCCCACCGACCAAGCTGCCGTCCGTGAGGCGGCCGAGGCGCACCTGCGGGCCCTGGTCGGTCGCGACGACGTCCGCCTGCACGAGGACCAGTGGACCGCGGTCGAGGCGCTGGCGGTCGACCGCCGCCGTGCCCTGGTCGTGCAGCGCACCGGCTGGGGCAAGTCCGCCGTGTACTTCGTGGCCACGCTGCTGCTGCGCGCCGAGGGCGCCGGTCCCACCGTCATCGTGTCGCCGCTGCTGGCCCTCATGCGCAACCAGATCGCGGCGGCCGAACGCGCGGGCGTGCGAGCGGTCACGGTCAACTCGACCAACACCGAGCAGTGGGACGCGATCCACGCGCAGATCCACGCCGGCGAGGTCGACGTCCTCCTCGTCAGCCCCGAGCGGCTCAACAACCCCGGCTTCCGCGACGAGGTGCTGCCGCGGCTGGCCGCCACGTGCGGTCTGTTGGTCGTCGACGAGGCGCACTGCATCTCCGACTGGGGTCACGACTTCCGCCCCGACTACCGGCGCATTCGCACGCTGCTGGCCGAGCTGCCGGCCGGCATCCCCGTGCTGGCCACCACCGCCACGGCCAACCAGCGGGTCACTCGCGACGTCGCGGAGCAGCTGGGGGTCGCGGCCGACGGCACCACCGATCGAGGCGAGGTCACGGTGCTGCGGGGCACGCTCGACCGCGAGTCGCTGCACCTGGGGGTTGTCGACCTGCCTAGTGCCGAGCAGCGGCTGGCCTGGCTCGCCGACTTCCTGGCGCGGCAGGACCGCTCGGGCATCGTCTACTGCCTCACGGTCGCGGCCACGCAGGAGGTCGCCGGCTACTTGCGCGAGCGCGGCATCGCGGCGGCCGCCTACTCGGGGCAGACCGAGACCACCGAACGGCAGGCGCTCGAGTCCGACCTCGTCGAAGGACGCGTCACGGCGCTGATCGCGACCAGCGCTCTCGGCATGGGCTTCGACGCCACGCTCGGCTTCGTGGTCAACCTGGGTGCGCCCAGCTCGCCGGTCGCCTACTACCAGCAGGTCGGTCGCGCGGGTCGCGGCACCGACCACGCCACCGTCGTGCTGCTGCCGCAGCCCGAGGACCGCGACATCTGGGCGTACTTCGCGTCGCTGGCCTTCCCGCCCGAGCGGCTCGTGCGCGACACGCTCGAGGTCCTCGCAGCCGAGGGGTCGTCCATGAGCACGCCGGCGCTCGAGACGCACGTCGACCTGTCGCGCAACCGGCTCGAGACCATGCTCAAGGTGCTCGACGTCGACGGCGCGGTCCGCCGGGTCCAGGGAGGCTGGGTCGCCACGGGAGTGCCGTGGTCGTACGACGCCGAGCGGTACCAGCGGGTCGACGAGGCTCGCCGGTCGGAGCAGCAGGCGATGCTCGCGTACCAGGCCACCGAGCAGTGCCGCATGCAGTTCCTGCGCGAGCAGCTCGACGACGAGGGTGCCGAGCCGTGCGGCCGGTGCGACCGCTGCGGCGGCCTCGACCTGGGTGTGAAGCTCGACGACGGCGCCGTGGCCGCGGCGCGCGACCGGCTGTCCCGTCCCGGCGTCGCGGTCGAGCCGCGCAAGATGTGGCCCACCGCGCTGGCTTCGCTGGGGCTCGACCTCAAGGGCCGCATCCGCGACGTCGCCGAGGAGGGCCGCGCGGTCGCCCGCCTCACCGACCTCGGTCACGGGCAGTCGTTGCGGGCGCTGTTCCGCGACGACACCCCCGACGGTCCGGTGCCGCCGGCGCTGGGCCAGGCGCTGATGGCCGTCATGAAGGACTGGTCGGCGTCGTGGTCTGCACGGCCGACGGTGGTGGTGCACGTCGACTCCGAGCGTCGGGCCAGCCTGGTCGCCGACCTCGCGGCCGGGTTGGCGAGCGTCATGCAGCTGCCCGTGGTCGGACGCGTCGCGATCGTCGACCCGCAGGTCGGTCCGGGACGCGGCCAGGCCAATTCGGCCCAGCGGGTCGCGGCGGTGCACCGACGCTTCGCGGTCGACGCCGACGTCGCCGGGCAGGCCGTGCTCCTGGTCGACGACCGCGTCACCACTGGCTGGACGCTGACGGTCGCGGCCCACCGGCTCCGTGAGGCCGGTGCGACCGCCGTCCTCCCGGTCGTGTTGGCTGTCGACGCCTGAGTTCCACGGGTCCGGGCTCTCGTCGCAGCACGAGGGTGCGGGGTCACATGCCGAGCACGATGTGCGCGCCTCTGCACCTTCCCTGCGCTTCGAAAGGTGCAGGAGTGCGCAAATCTTGGCCTCAGGCGGGGACGGGCTCGGCGAAGAGGTCGGCGAAGCCTGAGTCGGGGTCGGCGAGCAGGTCGGCCAGGATGTCCTGCACGACCGCCAGGACGTCGGCGTCGGGGGCGACGGTCGCCGCGAACCCGCCCAGGTAGAGCAGGTTCTTGAAGAACAGCACCAGGTCCTTGGGCATCGTGAAGCCGTTGCGCGCCAGCACCTGCAGCAGGCGGCCGAGCGTGACACCGAGCTGGTCGAAGGTGACCTCGCCGTGAGCCCGGGCCTCGAGCAGGTCGAGCTCGGCCTGCAGCTCGGTCACGAGCGCAGCCGTGTCCGCCGAGTCGTCGATGGCCCCGAACGACTGCATCGCGGCGACCTGACCCGCGGCGTCCGAGGTCGCCCAGGCGGCCAGGTAGCGCACCAGGCTGCCGCGCTGCTGGTCGTCCAGGCGCCCCGTGATGCCGAAGTCGACCAGGCTGAAGCGACCGGTCGCAGGGTCGACCAGGACGTTGCCGGCGTGCAGGTCGCCGTGGAACACCCCGTGCTTCATGGTCGCCTCGATCACGGCGCGCACGCCCACCGACAGCAGTCGGTCGCCGTCGAGCCGGCCTGGACCGGACGGCTCGAGCCGGGCGTACGACACGCCGGGCAGCCACTCCATGACCAGCAGTCGTTCGGTCACCATGCCCGGCACCGGGCGGGGCGTGACCATGTCGTCGGCGCCCAGCGCGTCGAGCACCGCGGCCGAGTCGGCCAGGTTGGCGGCCTCGAGGCGGAAGTCGAGCTCCTCCAGCGCCAGCTGGGCGAAGAGCTCGACGAAGCCCGACAGGTTCGCGGTGCGAGCACCGGCGCTGAAGCGCTCGGCGATCGCGACGGCGAGCGCCAGGGTCTCGACGTCGGAGCGGAAGCGTCGGCGCAGGCCCGGCCGGCGGACCTTCACCACCACCTCGGTGCCGTCGTCGAGCCGGCCGCGGTGCACCTGGCCGATGGACCCGGCGGCCAGCGGCTCGTCGTCGAGGTGGACGAGTCGGTGGTTCGAGCCGAGCTCGCGGTCGACGACCGCCCGGGCGACCCCGGGATCGAGCGGCGGCGCCTCGTCCCGGCACCACGCGAACGCCGAGACCCAGGCCGGCGGCAGCAGACCGTCGGCCGTCGCGATGAACTGGCCGAGCTTGACGTACGCCGGTCCACCGGCGCGGACCAGCCGCTGCGCACGCTCGATCGTGGCGGCGCTGGCGTTCGGCGGCTCGACGCGCAGGCCGACCGATGCCGCCGCGGCGGCGAGCAGCTGGAACGGGGCGTCGGGAGCAGCCGCGGTCACGACGCGCCATCCGGTCGACGCGAACGAGGCGATCGTGTCGGGCCAGATCCGCGGCCTCGCGAGTCGGCGGGCCTGCGCCGCGACCGCCTCCCGGCGGGGCCTGGCGTCGCGGTGCCAGCGGTGCGCCTGCTCCGTCAGGCCGGGGATCTCGGCGAGGCGGCGGGAGGCGTCGACGAGCTCGTGATCGAACATGACATCGACGATGTCACATGACCGTCGACGCGGCGACGTCTGGTGGGTGTGGGCGTCCTCACGGAGCCCGTGACCTGCGCAGACGTCGCCGCGACGTGATCAGTGCGACGCGACCGGCACCGTGTCGTCCTCCTCGTGGTGAGCGCGGGCCGGCGCGCGGCCGGGCAGCACGAGCGCCAGGACCACGACGACGAGCGACACCGCCGCGCTGACCCAGAAGGCCTTCTGCATGCCGCCGACGAACGCCGACTCCAGGCTCTGGCCGGCCTCGACCAGGTCGACCTGACGGGACGACAGCACGGTGATGGCGATCGCGGTGCCGATGGCTCCGGCGATCTGCTGCAGCGCACCCAGCAGCGAGCTCGCGTGGGAGTAGAGCGCGGGCGGCACGGCGCCGAGGCCGATCGTGAACATCGGGGTGAACACCGCCGCCAGGCTCACCATCAGCAGCACGTGGATCGCGAGGACCACGGGGTACGGCGTCTCGAGGCCGATCCGCGCGAACAGCACGAGACCGAGCGTGATGCCGACGGCACCGGGGATCACCAACGGGCGACCGCCGACGCGGTCGAAGGCCTTGCCGACCTGCGGGCCGAGCAGACCCATCGCCAGGCCGCCCGGCATCATCAGCAGACCGGTCTGGAGCGTGCTGAGTCCGCGGGCGTCCTGCAGGTACAGCGGCAGCAGGATCATCGATCCCAGGAAGCCCATGAAGGCGACCGACATGAGCACCAGCGACAGCGTGTAGGTGCGGTGCGTCAGGGTGCGCAGGTCCAGCAGCGGGCGGTCGACGCGCTGCAGCAGGAGCTGGCGGACCACGAACAGCGCCACGACCGCGAGACCGCCGCCGATGAGGACGGCCGGGGCGACCGGCTGGTCCTCGGCCCCGATGAGGCTGAGGCCGTAGACCAGGCTGCCGAAGCCGATGGCCGACGCGACGACGCTCGGCACGTCGATCGATCCGGCGACGGGCTCGCCGACGTTGCGCAGGCTGCGCAGCCCGGCGCCCGCGATGGTCATCGCCAGCGGCAGCACCAGCAGGAAGATCCATCGCCAGGACAGCAGGTCCAGGATCACGCCGGACACGGCGGGCCCGAGTGCCGGGGCGACCGACATGGCGAGAGTGACGTTGCCCATGACGCGTCCGCGGTCGCTCTCGGGGACCAACGACATCAAGGTGGTCATCAGCAGCGGCATCATCACCGCGGTGCCCGCGGCCTGCACGATGCGGCCCACGACGAGCAGCCAGAAGGCCGACGCCGGGGTCGCGGCCGCGATGACCGTGCCGACGCAGAACACCGTCATCGCGACGGCGAACGCCTGACGGGTCGTGACGCGCTGGAGGAACCAGCCGGTGACGGGGATGACGACGGCCATCGTCAGCATGAAGGCCGTGGTCAGCCACTGCGCGTCGCGCGTGGTGACGGCGAAGTGCTCCATCAGGTCGGGGATCGCGTTGATCATGATCGTCTCGTTGAGGATCACGACGAACGTGGCGGCGACGAGCCAGCGCAGCACCGCCATGTCGGCCGGTGACGTGCGCGCGTCGGCGGCGGTGGGAGAAGTCGGGTTCATGAGGCTTCCTCGGGTCGGATGGAGTGGTTCTCACCAGGTCCACGAACGGCGACCGCCGGATACGACACCGACCGCTCAGGAGATTCTCAACCGCGACGAACAGAGGATTGTTCCGCGGGCCGAGAACCAGGTCCTGCGCGGCCGAAGGCGCCTGGAAGACTGGGCGGATGCTCGTCAAGCCCGTGCTGCCTCGCGCCGCGCTGCTGGGTCCGGCGTTCATCGCGGCGGTCGCGTACGTCGACCCGGGCAACGTGGCCACCAACGTCACGGCGGGTGCCGAGTTCGGCTTCACCCTGGTGTGGGTCGTGGTGCTCGCCAACGTCATGGCCGTCCTGGTGCAGTACCTGTCGGCCAAGCTGGGCATCGTCACGGGCCGTTCGCTCGCGGGACAGATGGGCGACCGGTTGCCGCGTCCTGCGCGCGTCGTCTACTGGGGCCAGGCCGAGGCCATCGCGATCGCCACCGACCTGGCCGAGGTCGTCGGCGGCGCGATCGCGCTCAACCTGCTGTTCGACCTGCCACTGGTCCTCGGCGCCGTCATCACGGCGGTCGTCGCGATGGTCGTGCTGCGGATCGGCGACGTCCGCGGACAGTCGGCGCTCGAGCGGGTCATCGTCGGCTTCCTCGCGCTGATCGCGGTCGGCTTCGTGGCCGGTCTCGTGGTCGCGCCTCCCGACGCAGGCGACCTCGTCGGTGGGCTCGAGCCGCGGTTCGACGGCAGCGACAGCGTCCTGCTCGCGTCGGGCATCATCGGCGCCACCGTCATGCCGCACGTCATCTACCTGCACTCGAGCCTGACGACCGATCGGCTCGGGCGCCGCGGCGAGGGCCTCTCGGTGCGCCA